>CAYSBG010000144.1:0-5775 GCA_964429125.1 uncultured Aliiroseovarius sp. | reverse complement strand
CACCCGCCATGCCCATGAAGACGTTTCACTTTTCGGACACGACTTTGCCCGTGGCGACGAGGTTGGGTTGTTGCTTGGCGCCGCCAACCGCGACCCGCAAGTCTGGAGCGATCCCAGCCGATTTAAGCCGAGCCGCCCAGCCATTACCAATGTCAGTTTCGGCGCTGGCGCACATTTCTGCATCGGCGCGCCCCTTGCCCGGCTCGAGCTGCAAACCGCCCTGCCGATCCTGTTTCTGCGCTGCCCCAACCTGCGCCTTGCCAGCCCGCCGCAATACGCAAATCTCTACCATTTCCACGGCTTGACCAAGCTGGAGGTAACATGTTGAAACGCCTGGTTTTCCTGCTGCTGGGCCTTGCCACGCCGGCCTCGGGCGAACCTGCCCGCCTGCTTTTTGCCTCGGGCTTTGAGGCCGGGGTGGAATTGCTGGAACCTGGCGAGGATTATCAACGCCTTGTCGGGCGCGATGCCAGCACCGGGTTTTCCTGGCCTGCCGATATTCTCGGCGCCCAAGGCTCGGCCTTGCACCCGATTGACCACGACGACCACCGCGCCGTCACCGCACGCATCGTTTCCACAACAGGCCATGATGGGCGCCCAACCCGCGCCCTGTTTCAGGAAATGTCGCGCCAAGTCGGTGCGTGCTGCACGCAAATGCCCTACGAAATCCTCGATATCCGCGACGGCCGGCGCGACCTGTATATTCGTTTCTGGATCAAACTGGACGCCGCCAGCCTGCATCAACCGGACATGTGGCGAACATATTTCGAATGGAAATCAAAGGATTACGCCCGCGGCAGCGGTTTCCGGCTGATCTCGTTCATTTACAGCGATGCCCAGGGCGACCCCTATTTCGTTTTGCAAGGCGACCGTGACCCCGAGCATCCGATCTGGGAAATCGAAAACCACCAAATACCTGTGCCCGAAAACAAATGGTTTCTCAACGAATTCTACTGGCATTGGAACGCGCGGGGCAAAGGACGTGTCCTGTGGCGGGTCAATGGCCAGGTGGTGGCGGACTACACTGGCCCCTCGTCGCGCAACCAGAAACCCATCGATTTTATCATGCTTGCACAGATTTACGGCGATTCCAGCCCGAAATATCAATGGTTTGACGATTTGGAAATCTGGAGCGATTGGCCGGGAAAAGCCGGACAAAGATGACCTGCCCCACGACCACACCAAATGCAAGGCGACTTGTTTCAAGTTTCGCGCTAAGCTGGTTGCGAGAGCGTGGACATTTTAGAATTAGGAGCTTTTTCATGGCTTTTTCCCACATTCTGGCAGGCGCCACGGGCCTCGCCATTTTTCTGACCCAGCCGGTGTTTGGCGCACCGGTGGTTGCAAATTCCGACGTCAATGTGCGTTCCGGCCCTGGCACCGATTTTGCCGTCCTCGATACCCTGTCGCGTGGCGAGGCCGCCGATACGCTTGAATGTCGCTCTTCTGGCTGGTGTCGGGTGCAATTTGCCGGGCCAACTGGCTGGGTTTACAGCCAATACCTCACCCCCACCGGGGGCGGAGGGGGCGGTGGCCGCCCCTCTGGGTCTTTCGGCAACGCCCCGCCTGTCCCCTCCGGCGCAGCCGCCTGTTTTTACACCGAACAGGGCTGGGGAGGGACCGCCATCTGCATCCAGGAGGGCACTTATGACACCCTGGGCGGCGCCGACAACAGCTTGCGTTCCTATAGCGTCGCGCCGGGCGTGCATGTGAATTTCTGTGTCGAACCGGGCATGCGTGGTGCGTGTTACGAAGGCAATCGCTCGACCCCGACCCTTGGCCCGCCGCTGGACCGGCAGGCGTCCTCGATGACCATTTTCCGCCCCGGTGGCAGCGCGCCTGTTGTGCCTGGCGGCGGCGCTCCGGCACAACAGGCACCGGTGGTGCCCCAAGGCAGTTCCGCATGTTTCTATACGCAACAGAACTGGGGCGGCGACCGGGCGTGTTTGGCGGCCGGCACCTATGCCACCCTTGGCGGGTTTGACGACCGCATTCGTTCCTACGCCGTTGCACCGGGCATTTCAGTGAACTTCTGTGTTTCAGAGAACCTGCGCGGCGCCTGTTTCACGGGCAGTCGCTCAACGCCAACCCTGGGCGCACCACTCGACCGCCAGGCCTCCAGCTTTGACATCTACCGTAGTGTCAACGGACAAGCGCCACAGCCTCAACCAACCCCGCAGCCGGCTGTTGCACCGGACCTTCCGGTGGATGCGGACGTTTGCTTTTTCTCCGAACAGAACTGGGGCGGGCAATCTGCCTGTGTTACCGTGGGCACCTATGGCAATCTCGGCTATTGGGACAATCTGATCCGCTCTTACGTGATCCGTCCGGGGTATTCGGTGAATTTTTGCCTTGAGGCAAACATGCGCGGCAATTGCTTTGATGGCCAGCGAACGACACCGACACTCGGGGCGGTGCTGGACCGCCGGGCTTCGTCTTTGTCGGTCGCGCCGCTCCAGGGACCGGGGCAAAACTTCGCCCTCCCCCCAGCCGACTTTATCGTGCAATTGCAGGTGCTTGAACCAAGTTTGCAGCTTCGCGAACAATTGCCCGTTCTGGATCCCCTGATTGGCGGCGGCAACTGATGCTTTACAATGCCAGTTCGGTGGTGAATTTCAGTTCCTCCATCGACAACAGGGCGGTGACGTTGAAAATCTTCACCTCGGCGATCAGCGCCTGGTAAAAGGCATCATAGGCGCGGGCGTTCTTGACACGTACCTTCAACAGGTAGTCAATTTCGCCCGCCAACCTGTGGGCCTCCAGCACTTCCGGGCGCGCGCGGACCACTTTGAGGAACCGCTCCTGCCAGCCGGCCTCGTGCTCCGAGGTGCGCACCAGCACGAAAAAGCATGCCTCCATGCCGACCGCATCCGCGTCCACATGCACCGTCGCCGGGCCGATCACCCCGGCCTCGCGCATCTTGCGAATGCGGTTCCACACCGGCGTTTTCGAGGATCCCACCTTGTCGGCAATCCTATCCAGCGATTGGCCGGCATCGCGCTGCATTTCGACCAATATCTTGCGGTCAAGCGGATCAATTTTTCCCTTCATTTTCGCCCCATAAAACAAGTGTTTCATTTTTGCCGTCAAAAATGGGTGTATTGGGAAAATTTCCCGATTGAAAGCCTTGTTTTTATTGGTGTGCATATGATTATGTGACTATCGGACGCGCTATCAGCGCTGGACCCTTTCGCAAGGCGCACCTATACAACAGCTGCCATAACACCCAAGGAAAACCGCCGTGAGCACTCCAACCGCAAGCCCGAAAAAGACCCTGCCCGACGCCCAGACAGTGACCAAGGTAACCCACTGGACCGACCGGCTGTTTTCCTTTCGCGTCAGCCGCCCGCAAAGCTTGCGCTTCCGCTCGGGCGAATTTGTCATGATCGGCCTGATGGGCGACAACGGCAAACCGTTGCTGCGCGCCTATTCCATTGCCTCGCCTTCGTGGGACGAAGAGCTGGAATTCTACTCTATCAAGGTCCAGGACGGCCCGCTCACTTCGCGCCTGCAGCATATCCAGCCGGGAGACGAAATCATCCTGCGCCCCAAGCCGGTGGGAACCCTTGTCGTTGACGCGTTGTTACCGGGCAAACGCCTGTGGTTCTTTGCCACCGGCACCGGAATTGCGCCATTCGCAAGCCTGATACGCGATCCCGAAGTCTATGAGAAATTCGAAACCGTGATCATGATGCACACCTGCCGGGAGGTTGCAGAACTTGAATATGGCCGTCAGCTGGTTGAAAACCTCAAAAGCGAGACGCTGATTGGCGAGATGGGTGAGGGCGAGCTGATTTATTATCCGACCACCACCCGCGAACAAAGCCCGCATATGGGGCGGATAACCGAGAACCTGAGGTCCGGAAAGGTTTTCAAGGATCTTGGCGTCCACCATTTCGACGCCGACCACGACCGCGGCATGGTATGTGGCTCGCTGGATTTCAACAAAGACATGAAAGAGGTGCTGGAGAGCTTTGGCCTGCGCGAAGGCGCCAACAGCGACCCGGCGGAATATGTGGTCGAGAAAGCGTTTGTCGACTAGCCGCGCTGCGCCTTTTCAGATTCCGGCATTCGTCTGGCAGGGCGAGGCAGCGTTTGCGCAGCAAAGGCGTTCACCCTGCCGGACGCATTCGATTTGGTGCGACATGCTTTAGACTTTTTGACGATCAACAGGAAAGGGCCGCGCGGAACTCACCTCGCGGCCCTTTCCTTGATCTGTGGCGGGCCTTGATCTGTGGCGGGCTTACAGACCCAACGCTGCCTTGATCTGATCAAGCACACCAGACACCAGCTCGGGGTTATTCGCGGCCTGGGCAATCGCGGCCTGTAACGTGGCTTTCTGCACGGTGCCAAGGTCAGAACCTTCGACCAGCTCGCCTAGTTTTCCAGCGTCAAACGCTTCGGGCGTCAGCATCTCGGCGATTGCCGGATCGACAGCGGCCTCGGCCGCATCGCCAGCCGTACCAGTCGCCGCCTCGGTTGCCGTTTCCGCAGCGCCGGTCGCGGCGTCAGTTACCGCATCGGTCGCACCACTCGCGGCCTCGGTTGCCGTCTCCACAGCACCAGTCGCAGCCTCAGTTGCCGCATCGGTCGCACCAGTCGCGGCCTCGGTTGCCGTATCCATGACCGCATCAGCCGCATCGCCGGCCGCCTCTGTCGCCCCTTCAACTGCATCTGTTACCGCCCCTTCAACCGCGTCGGTCACATTTTCGACCGCGCCTTCGACGGCATCCTGCACCGCTTCCGGGGCGCCTTCGACCGCATCACTGACAGCCTCCTGAACTGCATCAGCAGCGCCCTCGACCGCATCGCCTACCGCGCCCGTCGCCCCTTCGACCGCGTCGCTCACCGCACCGGCAATACCGCCGGCGGCATCTTCTGCGGCGTCTTCTGCGGCTTCTCCTGCGGCACCAGCCGCCTCGCCTGTGGCCTCAGCGGCGGATTCTGCGGCGTCACCGGCGCTTTCCATGGCGTCATCCGCATCTTTGCCCATCCAAAAATAGCCACCAATTGCAACCGCAACCAGCACAACAATCCCGATTAACCTCTTGTTCATTTCTTGCTCCTGACCTTTGTCTTTATATGCGAAACATCCCCGCATCTGTCTTGGCCATGCGACAGAAAGCAGTTTTTTTCAAGGGGACAAGCGGTGCACACTTGTCAAACCGGCAATTAACAGCTTGAAAGCAACTGGGCGTGGCTTTACCTTCTGGCCAGGCTTTTCGAACTACAAAAGGAACATTGTTATAGCCCGCAGACCACACAACGCCCCGCCACAGCGTGACACAGGCCCTCGCGTGAATGACCGCATTTCGGCCAGTGAAATCCGGCTTATCGGTGCCGAAGGGGAAAACCACGGCGTCGTCACCCCCGCCAGAGGCATGGCCCTGGCCGATGAGGTCGGCCTGGATTTGGTGGAAATATCCCCCAATGCCAAACCGCCCGTTTGTAAAATCATGGATTTTGGCAAGTTCAAGTACGAACAGCAAAAACGCGAAAGCGAAGCGCGCAAGAAGCAAAAGACCATCGAGGTCAAGGAGGTCAAGTTCCGCCCGAACACCGACGTACACGACTATGACGTGAAAATGCGCAACGTCGTGCGGTTTCTGGAAAATGGCGACAAGGTCAAGGTGACCCTGCGCTTTCGCGGTCGGGAAATGGCCCACCAGAACCTTGGGCGTGAATTGCTGGAGCGGGTTGCCGCCGACATCACCGAAATCGGCAAGGTTGAAAACATGCCGAAAATGGAAGGTCGCCAAATGATCATGATGATCG
>CAYSBG010000143.1:0-5777 GCA_964429125.1 uncultured Aliiroseovarius sp. | reverse complement strand
CGCTGGCCGACGGGGGCGACGCCTATGACGCGCTGTTGCAGGATTACGAGCCGGGCGCCAGCGGGGCCGGGCTTCAGGCGATGTTTGATGCCATGCGCCCGCGTCTGGTGGCCTTGCGCGACGCCTGTATGGGCGCGGACGTGCAGCCCGAGACGTTGCGCGGGGAGTTTGCGGCGCAACAACAGATGAAGCTGGCGCGGGACCTGGCGCGCGTCTTTTACTATGACTTCAAACATGGGCGTATCGACAAGGCGGTGCATCCGTTTTCCTCGGGTTCGGGGCTGGACGTGCGTATCACCACCCGCACCAACGAGGCAGATCCGTTCAATTGCATCTATTCGACGATCCACGAAACCGGGCATGCCTGCTATGAACAAAACATTGACCGCGCCCATGTTTTAACCCCGCTGGGCCAGGGCGTGTCCATGGGCGTGCATGAAAGCCAGAGCCGGATTTACGAAAACCAACTGGGCCGCTCGCGCGGGTTCACGCGCTATCTGCATGCGCGGATGGTCGAGCGTTTTGGTGAAATGAACGTCGATGCGGACGGTTTTTTTGGCGCCATCAACAAGCTGCACCAGGGGTTCATCCGCACCGAAGCCGACGAGGTGCAGTATAACCTGCATGTGATGCTGCGCTTTGATCTGGAGCGGCAGATGATTGCCGGGGAACTGGCGGTGGCCGACCTGGAAGAGGCCTGGAACAGCCGGTTTGCCACCGATTTCGGCTACGCGGTGGATCGGGCGGCCAATGGCTGTCTGCAGGACGTGCATTGGTCGGTGGGCCTGTTTGGCTATTTCCCGACCTATTCCCTGGGAAATGTGTTTTCCGGCTGTCTTTTCAAGGCGATGAACGATGATCTCAAGGGGCTTGAGGCGGACCTGGAGGCCGGCGATCTGAAGCGGGCGACCGTGTGGTTGGGCAAGAATGTGCAGCAATACGGCGGGCTGTATGAGCCGGCGGAGGTGATCGAAAATGCCTGTGGATTTACGCCCGATGTTGCGCCGCTTTTGGAATATCTGGAAGGCAAGTTTGGCGAAATCTATCGTTTGTAAAGGTTTCGCCCCGGCTGGCGCCGGGACGATCGAGCAGGGGGCGCTGCCCCCCACGGTGAAAAGCCAGAGCTTTTCACCGCTCCCCCCGGAGTATTTTGGGAAAGATGAAAGGTATTCTGGTGGCCAATCAGGGCGGGTTGGCGTGCGGTTCAGGCCAAGGCGCGCGCCTCAAGATGATGGGGGTTGTCAGGCCTTTTCTGCCATATATAGTCGGGGCAGGTGAGGGTGTTTGAATGGACGGTGATTTCAGAACCGGATTTGTGCGCGAGAGCGGCGGGGCGCGGCATCCGGCATTGGTGTTAAATGCGGATTATCGCCCGCTTTCGTATTTGCCGCTGTCGCTGTGGCCTTGGCAGGAGGCGGTAAAGGCGCGGTTTTTGGACCGGGTGGATATTCTGGCGGAATATGACACCGAGGTCCACTCGCCCTCGCTCACCATGCGCATTCCTTCGGTGGTGGTCTTGAAGCAATACGTCAGGCCGCAAAAACGCGTGGCTTTCACCCGGTTCAACCTGTTCTTGCGCGACCAATTCCGGTGTCAGTATTGCGGGGCGCGCGGGGAGCTGACCTTTGACCATGTGGTGCCCCGGTCGGCCGGGGGCGTGACCAGTTGGGAAAATGTTGTGGCTGCCTGTGCCTATTGCAATTTGCAAAAGGGCGCGCGGCCATTGCATCGCTCGGGGTTGCGCCTGCGCCGCCAGCCACGTCGCCCGGGGGCCGAAGAACTGCGCAATCTGGGGCGCAAGTTTCCGCCGGGGCATTTGCATGAAAGCTGGGCCGATTTTTTGTATTGGGACAGCGAGCTTGAGGCGTGATAGGCGTAGTTCATGTCGTGGCCGAAAAACACCCCCGAAGTTGACGACGAAACCTGGCAGGATTGGCAGGCGCGGTTTGGCGAGAGCGACCGGGCGGCGGGGTTTGACATTCGCCGGGAGTTCCAGCCGTTCAACCAGATGAACGACATGTTCACCCGGGCCTTTTGGGACCCAAAGGTGCGCTCTGATCATACGGACGGGTTTTTTGCCTCCTACCGTATGGAGGCCGCGCCCCGGCGGGGCGAAGGCTTTGCCCAGCGCGATTTTGCCCTGCGCAATGCCGCCTGGGCGATCAGCGATATCATTTCGAACCGGGCCGAGGGTACCGGCCTGCGGGAGGGGTTTCAGGGGGCCATTGGCGCCGACACGCCGGTCGCGCCCAGCCAGGTTGAGCCGATGACGCCAGAAAAGGAAGCGCATGAAATCAAGCGCCTGGCGCGGTTTTTCGGCGCTGATATCGTAGGTATTACCGAGATTGATGAGCGTTGGCATTACAGCCACCGGCCGGATACCCGCGATATGAGCCCGGTTGAAGAAGCGTTGCCCGAGGGCATGACCCATGTGATCGTCATGGGCCATGCGATGGATTTCGACCTTGTGGAGACCTATCCCAGCGCGCTGGCGGGCGCCTCTACCGGGCGCGAATACAGCCACGAGGCGGCGATTGTCATTCAACTGGCCACCTATATTCGTAACCTGGGTTTTGAGGCCGTGGCCAGCATGAACGACACCGCCCTGGTCATTCCCTATGCGATCAAGGCCGGGTTGGGCGAATATGGGCGCAACCAGATGGTGCTGACCCCGGAATTTGGCCCGCGGGTGCGATTTTCCAAGATTTTCACCAACCTGCCGCTGGCAAATGATGCGCCGCGCAGGCTGGGGCTGGCGGCCTATTGCCAAAGCTGCACGATCTGCGCCGACAGCTGCCCGCCCAAGGCGCTGCCAAAGGGCGCGCCGGATCTGGGCCCGGACAATCGCTCGGCGATCCGGGGCGTGTGCAAATGGACCTCGGACGCGGAAAAGTGCTTTGGCTATTGGGCCAAGCTGAAAACCGATTGTGCGATTTGCATGCGGGTGTGTCCGTTCAATCGCCGCTATACGCGCTGGCAAGAGCGGCTGTGGCGCTGGTTGGCGCTGGGGCGCGCGCCGGGGCTGGCGCAATGGTGGGAGGCGCGCCGGGGCAAACGAAAACGCCTGCGCCCGCGCGACTGGTGGAACGGAAAACAGCCCTGAGCGACGACTTTTCCCCCGGTTTCCGGGCTCGAACGGCCGCGTTTTGCCGGGGTGGCGACCTTCATGCGCCTGCCGCTGCTGTCGTTTGACAACCCGCGCTTTGGTGAGGTGGAAATCGACCTGATCGGCGCGCCATGGTCGCGTAGCCCCGATAGCCCACCGTCAGACGGAACAGGCCGCCCCGCCCAAAACGCAGAATTTTGCGCAATGGGGGTGGTTCAGCGCCACGTCGCCCTCGGCCTCGGCCAGGGTTGCGCCCAGCTCGAATTCCGGCGCATAGGGCAGCAGCGTACAGGCCAGCACTACGGGCCGCGCGGCGCCTTTGCGTTTGACCACCATGCGCGAAGAAGCGCACATCACGTCCTCGGGCGATTTGCCCAGAATTCCCCAGCAGGCCGTGGTGATCTCCGGCACTTCTACCTGCTCATCCATTTCCGGAAACAATACCGTTATTCCAGGGTCTTGTGCGTCGATATTAAAGTTGTTCCGGGCAAAAAATGCCGCGTATCCGGCCCGTGCATCGGCATCAGTTTCCGCCCAAAGTGCGCGCCCGGCCACAGCCATGCGAAAGCCTTTGTCCGAGAGCCAGCGCATCCCCGTCAGGGTCTTTTCAAAGCTGCCCGGGCCCCGAATCTCGTCGTGTTTTTGCGCCTGCCAATGATCAAGCGACACCCGCAACGTCAGCTTGTCGCCAAAGGCGTTGCGCAGTTTCAGCAACCCATCCTGCATCTTGGGGCGCATCATTGGCGCCATGGCATTGCTCAGCACCAGCACGTCGTAGCCACGGGTCAGCGCCGCCTCCAGCATGTCAATAATATGCGGGTTCATGAAAGGCTCGCCGCCGGTAAAGCCGATTTCGACAATCGGCCAGCCACGGGCGTCGACCTGGTCCAGATAATCCTCCACCTCGGACGTGTTCATATATACCAGCTGATCATTGGTCGGTGAGCTGTCGATATAGCAATTTACACAGGTAATATTGCACAAGGTGCCGGTGTTGAACCACAAGGTGCGCGGGGTGCTTAGCCGTACCCGGGCGCGTTTTGCCCCGTCTGCTGTGGTGGCAGGGTCAAGGAACTTGCCCTTGTTGGCGGTTGCGATACGGTGGTCCATACTGGCCTCATTGTCGTTTCACCTGTGCTAGCGCGTGGGGCGGCTAAAAAAAACCCTGAACCTTCCACCTGACAGATTGTTGAAGACTATCGTGATCGGGTGAATCGGTGATAGACAGGGGGAGAGAGGCTTTGTATACCGTTGCATTGAAAAGGTTAGCGCTAACAATTGCGGCCGGGACCGCCGGATCGCGCCGATAAGGAGTATGATATGGCTTCGCGTGTCATTCCGGTCGATCCGTTCGATCTGGTCATTTTTGGCGGCACCGGCGACCTGGCCCGGCGCAAGATCCTGCCGGGGCTGTTTCGCCGGTTCCATGACGGGCAAATGCCCGACGATGCACGCATCATCGGCGCGGCGCGCAGCGAAATCGACCAGCAGGCTTACCGTGACATCGTTGCCGAGGCGCTGAAGAAATACGTTTCCAAACGCCAATGCACCGCGAAAAAGCTGTCTGCGTTCCTGGAGCATGTGGAGTATTTTTCGGTTGATGCCAAAGGCGCGCGTGGTTGGAAAGAGCTCAAGGCCAGCATGCGCGATGGCGTTGTGCAGGCGTTTTATTTTTCGGTCGGGCCAAGCCTGTTTGGCGATCTGGCCCGGCGCCTGAAGAAACACGATATTTCCGGCCCCGAGGCGCGCATTGTCGTGGAGAAACCGTTTGGCCATGATTTGGAAAGTGCGCGCGCGCTTAACGCCATACTGGCCAAGCATTTCCAGGAACATTTCATCTATCGGATTGACCATTACCTGGGCAAGGAAACGGTGCAGAACCTGATGGCGTTACGGTTTGGCAACATGTTGTTTGAGCCGCTTTGGAATGCGCAATATGTTGATCATGTGCAGATTACGGTCGCCGAAACCGTCGGCGTTGGCGGGCGGGGCGCCTATTATGACCGCTCTGGCGCGATGCGGGACATGGTGCAAAACCACCTGATGCAGCTCTTGTGCCTGACGGCGATGGAGCCGCCTTCGAAATTTGATCCCGCCGCCGTGCGCGACGAAAAGCTCAAGGTGATCCGGGCGCTGGACCCGGTTTTGCCCGAAGACATCGTGCGCGGCCAATACCAGGCGGGTGAAAACTCCGCCGCCTATCTGCAAGACGCGGAGAACCCGGATTCGACCACCGAAAGCTTCATTGCGCTGAAGCTGGAGATTTCCAACTGGCGCTGGAACGGAACACCGTTCTATCTGCGCACCGGCAAACGGCTCAAGGCGCGGATGAGCGAGATTGTCATTCAGTTCAAGGACCCGCCGCATTCGATTTTCGACAGCCCGGCGGGGCAGGGGGCCAACGAGCTTTCGATCCGCCTGCAACCGGACGAGGGGATGGACCTCAAGGTCACCATCAAGGAGCCGGGGCCGGGCGGCATGCGGCTGATCGACGTGCCGCTGGACATGACCTTTGCCGAGGCCCTGGGCGAGGAGGTGGCGGATGCGCCCGACGCCTATGAGCGGCTGATCATGGATGTGATCCGCGGCAACCAGACCCTGTTCATGCGCGGCGATGAGGTCGAGGCCGCCTGGGCCTGGACCGATCCGATCATCGCCGAATGGGAAGCCC
>CAYSBG010000142.1:0-5819 GCA_964429125.1 uncultured Aliiroseovarius sp. | reverse complement strand
GGCCGACCGTGTTCATCTGTGATGAATGTGTCGAACTGTGCATGGATATTATTCGCGAAGAGACCAAAAGCTCTGGGCTGAAAAGCTCCGAAGGGGTGCCGACGCCGCTGGAAATCTGCGAAGTCCTCGACGATTACGTTATTGGCCAAAGCCATGCCAAACGGGTGTTGTCGGTTGCCGTGCACAACCACTACAAGCGCCTCAATCACGCGGCCAAGGCCGGGGACGACATCGAATTGGCCAAATCCAATATCATGCTGATCGGCCCGACCGGCTGCGGCAAAACCCTTTTGGCCCAGACGCTTGCGCGCATTCTTGACGTGCCGTTTACCATGGCGGATGCGACCACTCTGACCGAAGCTGGCTATGTTGGCGAAGACGTTGAGAACATTATTCTCAAGTTGTTGCAGGCGTCAGAATACAATGTCGAACGCGCGCAGCGGGGTATCGTTTATATTGATGAGGTCGACAAGATAACCCGCAAGTCCGACAACCCGTCGATTACCCGGGATGTTTCCGGCGAAGGTGTGCAGCAGGCGCTTTTGAAAATCATGGAGGGCACCGTTGCCTCGGTGCCGCCCCAAGGCGGGCGCAAACATCCGCAGCAGGAGTTCCTGCAAGTCGACACAACCAACATCCTGTTCATTTGCGGCGGTGCCTTTGCCGGGTTGGAAAAGATTATCGCACGGCGTGGGAAAGGCTCTTCGATTGGCTTTGGTGCCGATGTAAAAGACGACGAGTCACGCGGTATTGGCGAGGTTTTTCAAGAGCTTGAGCCAGAAGACCTGTTGAAGTTCGGCCTTATTCCGGAATTCGTCGGCCGCCTGCCGGTGATTGCCACGCTCACCGATCTTGACGAGGATGCGCTGGTAACAATCCTTACCCAACCAAAAAATGCGTTGGTGAAACAATACCAGCGCCTGTTTGAGTTGGAAGACGCCAAGCTGACCTTTACCGAAGACGCGCTTTCGGCCATCGCCAAGCGGGCGATCGAACGCAAAACCGGCGCCCGGGGGCTACGTTCGATCATGGAAGATATTCTGCTCGATACCATGTTTGACCTGCCCGGTTTGGAAAATGCCGATGAGGTTGTGGTTAACCAGGAAGCGGTCGCGGGCGATGCCAACCCGTTGATCATCTATTCTGACGCTGCGAAGGAAGGCGCCAGTGCCTGACCAGGCCACGGCGGATTTCTGACTTTACCGCCAACGGGGTCTGGACCTTGGCCGCGCCTTGGGCCATATGTTGGGCAGCATTCTTGGAGGTTCACATGCGGTTTCTTCTATCCCTGCTTACATGGTGGCACGCGGAAACGCTTGGCACGCGGCTGTTTACCTGGCGCCGTGGCGTCAAAGTGGGCGAGGACACATATGGCAACTCGTTTTACCGCAATGCAGATGACACGCGGCGCTGGGTGATTTACGCGGACGAGCCCGAAGCCTCCAAGGTATCCGCCGACTGGCACGGCTGGCTCCACCATACGTTTGACGACAACCCATCTGACCGTCCGTTGTCCCACAAATCCTGGGAAAAACCGCACCAGGAAAACCTGACTGGCACCGAAGAAGCTTATGTTCCGGCTGGCTCGTTGCGCAGAAAAGCGCCGGCTGCACGCGAGGATTACCAAGCTTGGCAGCCGCAATAGGGCGCTTTGATTTGGCAGGGAAGCGCATGGAAAACCATACTACGGAAGTCGTAACCGGGGCCGCTGTTCTGGCAGTTGCAGTTGGGTTTTTCCTTTATGCAGGCCAGATTACCGGGTTTTCAAACCGCGATGGCCTGGCGCATTACTGGGCGTCATTTCGTGCGGTCGAAGGGGTTTCGGTCGGAACAGATGTGCGCCTGGCGGGGGTCAAGGTCGGCAGCGTGACCGCACTGGAACTTGATCCGCAAACTTTCCGCGCCCGCACAGATTTCAGCGTAAAATCAGGTATCGTTTTACCCGAAGATACGGCTGTTGTGATTGCCTCTGAAGGCCTTTTGGGGGGGACGTTCGTGGAAATTCTGCCCGGGGGCTCGCCTTTCAACCTGGAACCGGGCGCGGAAATCGAAGACACACAGGGCTCGGTTTCGATCATAAATCTGTTGATGAAATTTGTCACCGGCAGCGGAGAAACCAAATGATCCGTGCGCTAAAAGCGGCGGTGCTTTGCGCGTTGTTTGCCAGCCCCGTGCTTGCGAAAAACACCATTTCAGTTGAGGTCAAAGAAGCAAACGGCGCGGTGTTGCGCGGGCTGGACAAGGTGTCGGGCATCCCCGTGGACCTACCGCTTTCCATCGGCCAAACCGTTGCGCTTGGCTGGTTGCAGATCACCCTGGGTGATTGCAGATACCCAGTTGACAATGCGGTTGGCGATGCGTTCGCCTGGTTAGTGGTTCGCGAACGAGATGCGGAAGTGCCAATTTTCGAAGGGTGGATGATCGCCTCTTCCCCGGGATTGAACGCCCTGGATCATCCGCGTTTTGACGTTTGGGTGATCCGCTGCACCACCGAATGAGCGTCAGGCAACGGCTGTGCCGTGATATCCGCAGGTGCGCGAACCGCGCGTTCCAAGCGCGACAGATATGCTGCGCGTGTTATTTCCACGGCCCCGAGGCTGGCCAGGTGATCGGTCAGGAATTGTGTGTCAAACAAGCGAAAACCGCAGCCGGACAGATGTGCGACCAACCAGGCCAAGGCCATTTTTGAAGTGTCGCGACGGCGGCTAAACATGCTTTCCCCGAAAAACGCCTGACCGATCGCCACCCCATATACGCCACCGACCAAAGTGTCGCCGTCGTAAATTTCCAGGGAATGGGCGAACCCCCAATCGTGTAGTTCACGGTAAAGCCGGAAAATGGTTGGGTTGATCCAGGTTTCTTCCCGATCCGCACAGGCCGAGACGACGGCGGCGAAATCCTTGTTCAGGCTGGCGTGGAAAGTGGTTTTTCGCAAGGTGCGCGCCAAGGATCTGGACAGGTGAAAGCCGTCGATCGGCAATATGCCGCGCGCCTCTGGGTTGACCCAGAAAATCCGCTCATCCTCGCGCGACTCGGCCATGGGAAACAGGCCCATTTGATAGGCCCGAAGCAATAGCGCTGCGGAAATGTTTTCCTCCGACACCGGAGGCTACGCCATATTTTCTTCCAGCCACTTCTCTAACCACAAGATATTGTAGTTCCCAGAGTGGATGTCAGGTTCGGCCAATAGCGCATCAAACAGCGGAATTGTGGTGTCTATGCCGTCAACGATCAGTTCCGACAAAGCGCGCGAAAGCCGTGAAAGCGCCTCTTTACGGTCGCGCCCGTGGACGATCAGCTTGCCGATCAGGCTGTCGTAATATGGCGGGATCGCGTAGCCATCATACAGGGCGCTGTCCATGCGTACACCCAATCCGCCGGGGGCATGGTACTGACTGATCGTGCCGGGGCAGGGGGTGAAGTTCGGTAGTTTTTCCGCGTTGATTCGGATCTCGATGGCGTGGCCCTGTACCTGTAACTCATCTTGGGTGAAAGACATCGGCAGGCCTTCGGCGACACGAATTTGTTCACGCACCAGGTCAACGCCGAAAATCGCTTCTGTTACCGGATGCTCGACCTGAAGGCGGGTGTTCATTTCGATAAAATAGAACGCGTCGTTCTCATAAAGAAATTCAATCGTGCCAGCCCCGGCATAGTTAATTCCGGCAACCGCATCGGCGCATACCTTGCCGATGCGGGCACGGGTTTCGGCGCTGATGCCTGGCCCGGGGGCTTCTTCGAAAACCTTTTGGTGGCGGCGTTGCAACGAGCAATCCCGCTCGCCCAAATGGACGGCTTGGCCCTTGCCGTCGCCAAAAACCTGCACTTCAATATGGCGCGGATTGGTCAGGTATTTTTCGATATAGACTTCGTCATTGCCGAAAACTGACTTGCCCTCGGCCCGAGCGGTGGTGAAGGCTTGCTCCAGATCGGCAGCCGTCAATGCCAGCTTCATGCCACGACCGCCGCCACCGGCTGTGGCTTTGACGATCACGGGATAGCCGATTTCCTCGGCGACAAGACGCGCCGCCGTCAGATCAGGCACGCCGCCGTCCGAGCCCGGAACGCATGGCACGCCAAGCGCTTTCATCGTATCCTTGGCGGCGATCTTGTCGCCCATCACCCGGATATGCTCGGCGGTGGGGCCAATGAATGTGATTTCGTGGTCCTCAAGAATCTGCACAAAACGGGCGTTTTCGCTGAGAAACCCATAGCCGGGATGGATCGCCTGGGCGCCGGTGATCTCACAGGCAGCAACCAATGCCGGGATCGACAAATATGAATCAGTGCCGGCGGGCGGGCCGATGCACACGCTTTCATCGGCCATGCGTACATGCATGGCATCGACGTCGGCGGTGGAATGCACGGCGACGGATTTGATTCCCATTTCGCGGGCGGCGCGGATGACTCGCAAGGCAATCTCGCCTCGGTTTGCCACCAGTATCTTGTCAAAAACCGCCATTTTATTCGATAATCATCAAGGGAGCACCAAATTCCACCGGCGCGCCATCCTCGATCAGAATTCGGGTAACCTTGCCGGATTGCGGCGCCGGGATATGGTTCATGGTTTTCATCGCTTCGATGATCAAAAGCGTGTCGCCTTCCTGCACATTGTCCCCGACCGAAACAAAAGCCGGGGCGCTGGGTTCGGGTTGCAGGTAAACCGTGCCGACCATGGGCGAGGCGACCGCGCCGGGATGGCTTGCCGGGTCGTCGCTGGTCGGCGCCGTTGTCGGTGCGGAAGCGGCGGTTTCCATCGGCGCGAGGGCGGACATTGCAACAGGCGCCGGGGCGGCGGCAATCATTTGCTTGGCCCTGCTGACTGTAACATTCAGGCTATCGCCTTCGCCATATTGCCGTTTGACGCTCAGCTCGGTCAGGTCGTTCTTTTCCAGAAGCGCAGCCAGCGCTTCGATGAAAGCCACATCGCTTTTTATTTGCTTGTCGGTCATGTTCGTCCTCGCCCGGCTAGTGCCCCTTTGGGGCTAATCATTGCCTGCTTATATGCGCTTGTCGCGGGCGAGGGAAGGCCGGATCAGCGGGTGATTTCCCCTTAAAGCTTGCCAAACGCCACTGGTTTCCAGCTCCAGCCCGCGGCGGTCACGGCTTCTTGCAGCGGTTTTTTCAATTCGGAGGCGTTGAAGCGGTATTTGTAAACCTGCCCTGGGCGAAGTTCCTCGGTGAATGCATATGCCGTGCCAAAGGAAACCTCGTTTTTCTGGCCCCGAAATCCCGAGGCGGCGAGCGATAAATGCGGCACGCCGGCACGCCATTCCACCGTGTAATCCTCATCTACCGAGCGCACTTCGTGGTTCGTTTCGTTCACGCGCATTTTTATGTGAAAGACCTTTTTCAGGCCAGCTTTGGCGAACACCTCATACCATTTTGCGTCTACGATACGCCATTCGGCGATGAAATCACAACTGCCATCCTCACATTGGCGGATCTGGAACGGTGCGGTTTCGCGGTTTACCGCCAGGATTGCTGCGCGCAAGTCCTTGACCGATGCGGCCGTGACGCCGGGCTTTGGCCGCTTGGTTCCGGTGAAAAAATCAAACAAACCCATGGTCACTCCTGATTCTGAAATATCGGTGCCACGCTAAAGGGTGAAGCCTGTTTGGTCCAGTCATGCGTCTGCCATTTGCCCAACGGCGGCTATTCTGTCGGCGGTTTCAGCGCCGGATCGGGGGTGCGAAAACCGTTGTCAGACGGTTCGGGAACGTTGTTCTGGGGCCAACCTTGTGCCGCCGGGCGCACCTGTTTTTCTGCGGGACGCACGGCCTGGGAATCGCGATGCAGAGATTGCGCGGCCTGATGTC
>CAYSBG010000141.1:0-5840 GCA_964429125.1 uncultured Aliiroseovarius sp. | reverse complement strand
CACCCCGGCGCCAAACCGGATCACCCAGGCCCGTCCCCGGGTCAGAAGCGCCAAGGCAATCACGCCAAGCAGAATAACCAGTGGCAAGTCCCGCTGCAGTTCGGTCTGCTGAATTTCACTGCCCCAGGACTTGTTCACCTCGCCCCATGCCAGGCTTAGCGTATCAAATAAATCGCTGATCGCCCCGGGCCAGATCGTCGGATTTATTGGCGTCGGCCCCAGTTCAAACAATTGATCGGTTTGACGGGTGCGCAGGATTGAGTCGATCTGGCCAACCAATGAATCCGCGCGCGCCTCTGCCTCCTCTGCCGCCTTGAGCGGCGCTTCGGCTTCGGCCAATTGCTGGGTTAGCTCGTCGCGGCGCTGGGTCAGGATAGCCGGTTCGACCTGTCCCTCTTCCGGCGCCGGACCCAAGGTTGCGATTTGCGTTTTCAAAGTGTCGATGCGAACGTCGTTTTGCCCGGTCATCTCGGCAAACTGCGTGCGCCATTCAACCAATTCCCCGCGCAGATCCAATAGCGCCTGGTCCGATGCGCGCCCAGCCTCCAGAGCTGCCTCGGCCCGTGCCGCAACGGATTCCCAGGCGAAATAGTCTGGCCCCTGGGTTTGGTTCCCCACGGGGCCAGACGTGGCGGAAGCCACGGGGCTATCCGGGCTGACGTCTTGGGCCACGCCTGCTGGCATACCGAGTGTCAGCGCCAGAATGACCGACAGAATGCGCAGACCGTAGTTCATTCTGCGATGGTCACATCCGGAAGATCCGGCGCGCCCCTGGCCAGCCAATCAGGTTGCGGCAAACCCTTTTCGGCCAGGAATGCCGGATTATAAAGCTTGCTCTGGTAGCGGTTACCATAATCGGCCAACACCGTGACAATCGTGTGCCCCGGCCCCATTTCCCGCGCCATACGGATCGCCCCGGCCAGGTTGATAGCGCTGGAGCCGCCCAGCACCAGGCCTTCGTGGATGGCCAGATCAAACAGGATTGGCAGGGCTTCCTCGTCCGGTATCTGCCACAACATATCCGGGGTGAAACCCTCCAGATTGGCAGTAATGCGCACCTGGCCGATCCCTTCGGCAATGGAGGAGCCTTCGGTCTTCATCTCCCCGGTTTTATAGAGCGAGTAAAGCCCGGCGCCCATCGGATCGGCCAGTCCGATTTTGACCCCTTTGGGCTGAAGCACCGCCGCCACCCCGGCCAAAGTCCCCCCGGAACCAACCGCACATATAAAGCCATCCACCTTGCCGCCGGTTTGTTTCCAGATTTCCGGGCCCGTCGAGTCCATATGCGCCTGTCGGTTCGCGACATTGTCGAACTGATTTGCCCAAATAGCCCCGTTAGGTTCGATTTGTGCAAGTTTATCGGTCAATCTCCCCGAATACCGGACAAAATTGTTCGGTTTTCGATAGGGTGCAGCTGGCACCTCGACCAGTTCAGCCCCCGCCAGCCGCAGCATATCTTTCTTTTCCTGGCTTTGGGTCTCCGGAATAACGATCACCGAACGAAATCCCATGGACGCACCGATTAGCGACAGACCAATGCCGGTATTGCCAGCCGTACCTTCAACAATCGTCCCACCTGGGCGCAGTTCTCCCCGGGAAATGGCATCGCGGATGATCCAAAGCGCGGCGCGGTCCTTGACCGACTGCCCCGGATTCATGAACTCGGCTTTACCCAGGATTTCACATCCGGTCGCCTCCGACGCCGCGCGCATGCGAATGAGCGGGGTATTTCCGATGCTTGCTGCCAGGTCTTTCGAGATATTCATGCGCGCCTCCCGGGAATGCTACAAGCATATGTCTATGCATCGCCACGGTGGAACTCAAGCGTCGGCACGAAATCGAGAACGGTTTTGCCCAAGCCAGAGCGCCAGAAGAACAAGCGGGCCGCAATTCGCCTCGCCGGAAGACACAAGTTCCATCAAGCGCGCAAAGCTGATCACATGGCTTTTTATATCCTCATGTTCATCCGCCAGCCCGCCAACGTGTTGTATTTCTGACGTCAGTTCGGTCAACCCGATGTAATTGTAGAAAAAGTCGGAACACACTCCGGGGCTCGGATAATTGGCAGATACCAATTCGAGCGCGCTTTGCGCGGCGCCGCATTTTCCGGGCTTTCTCCCGCGTCAATTCGCCCGGCGATCGGCTCCAACGTCCAAGAATGCGGATCATGCCGCAGAACAGGAGCGAAACGGAATTGTTCAATTAGAGCGTGTCGCGCCTTATCAGATTCGAGTATTCGGCGGTCGGGGCGAGGCAGCGTTTGCGAAGGCAAATGCGTTCGCCCCGGCAGCCGAATTCGATTTGGTGCGACAAGCTTTAGCAGCACAAGATCGCGTTCGGGATCATAAGGAAGTACAATCGTAGCAGCCCCAGCGCCCCAATCCGCGCGCAAGTAGGTCTCGTTTACGCACGCACCCGCGATGCAGCACGGGTGGCGATCATTCCCAGTCGGGACTGGGCTACGGAAACCGAAAACTGGCCCCAAAACCCTGCAATTTCGAGGACTTCAAAATGGCTACCTGACTTCGCCCGGGAATGTCATAGCCGAATGCACAAGTGGGAAATGCACAGGTGGGAAAGGTAGTGCAATTGTGTGTCAGGACCAGATCTTTCCCGCGCAGCCCAAGAACTTGCGCAACAAACTCAACTCGGTCAGCGAGCTCGGAACCGGCGGCGATAATAAACAGCGCATCTCGTCCCTGCCAAGGTACAAAGCGGCCGTTTACCCCTTTGGCCAGTTCAATATACGCATCAAAGATGCAAATACGATTTCATCTCATGACCAGCGCCGGGCCACTTGATCTGTCAGCCACCCCCCGACCAAACCACCAATGATCAATGCCGCCCCCACCTCCGCGCTGGTTACGGCCAGGAACACATACTCGACCGCCAAACGGAACATATCCTGCAATGCCTCGACTGGGCCATTGTAAGCCTTTCGCATAGAGTTTTGCAGCATTTTGTACCCGGAAAAGGTTAACAAAACCCAAAAAACCAGCAAAAAGGATGAGGTCAGACCAAGGCCAAACCCGCCGCCATACCCCTGATCCGCACGTTTTCCTGTGAATGTCCAGCCCACCAGCGCGCCGAACCCCGCCGAGATCGGTGAAAACAATCCCACTGCAGTGCCTTGTGGCAACAATGGTTTGAACAGATCAGCACACAACCACCCAAGGGCGGCAAAAAACACGGCGGCAACAAGGCGGGCAGTCGTTGGCATGGACAAATCTTGGCGAACTGACGCAGAAATTTCAATGGCTAAAGCACTTGGTCGAGGATTCGGATCAGCCTTTTTATTTCGTTTTCAGATGTATAGTGCACAAAGCTCAGGCGCAAAACACCAAGTTTGAGGTCCACCCCCAACGCCTTTAACGGGCGCACTGCGTAGAAATCGCCCCCCCCGGCCATGATACCATGCGGGGCAAGAGCCGCCGCGACGTCCTCGGCATTGCGCCCCAGATCGACCGCCACAGTCGGCGCGCGTCCCTTAGCCTGTGCTGGGCCAATCAGCCGGAGATCATTGCGCCCGGCCAGATAATCCAACAGCGGTTGTAGCAACACTTGCTCATGCGCGGCCATCAATGCCGAGACCCCAGCCGAGCGTGCCCGCGGCCCGCCCTCAATTCGATGATGCGCGGCCATCGCATCGATATAATCGGCCATGCCCGCACAAGCCGCGACTTGCGCATGGTCTGGCCCGGCCGGGGTAAACCGCTTGTACAGGCAGTCTTCGTTGAAATAATGCGCCTGATTGGGCAGGCGCATCCCCAATTCAGCCCGAATGGTCATGATCCCCTGATGCGGCCCATAAGTTTTATACGCTGAAAACAAATAGATATCCGCACCCAGCGCGCCCACATCCGGCAGGCCATGCGGCGCATAGGACACCCCGTCAACACAGGAATACGCGCCAGCTGCACGCGCTTTGGCGCAAATCGCGGCTACATCATTTACCTCCCCTACAACGTTGGAAACATGGGGAAAAGTGACCAGCTTCACGCGGCCATCCAGCAGCTTTTCCAAGGCCGTGACCTCCAGGTGACCGCTTTGCGGATCGATCTGCCATTCACGGATTTCAATGCCCCGGGCCGCGAGCCGGCGCCAGGCCCCGCTGTTGGCCTCATGATCCTGATTGGTAACGATAATCGCATCACCAGCCTGGAGCATTTCACCAAAAGCCTGGGCCAAAACATAAGTATTCTGGCTGGTCGAGGGGCCAAAGGACAGCTCTCGGGTTTCCACTCCCAGCATGGCCGCCAGGCGCGCGCGTGCCTCGTCCATTTCGCGCCCGGCAAGTATCGACGCCTCATAAGGTGCATAGGGCTGCACCTTGCGGGCAATATAATAACGCGTCAGCCGGTCAATGACGAAACGGGACGTGTACGAGCCGCCGGCATTCTCGAAAAAAGCCATCTCGCCCAGCCCGGGCTCTTCAAAGGCCGGGAACTGCGCGCGTACCCAATTCAGATCCAACTGGTTCATGCGGCCTCCAAAGCAGTGCGTATTTTGGCGGCAATGTCGGCGATTTCTTCCATGTCTCCCATGTGTCCGGGGCGCCCCAAAGACAGCCCGGCAAAGCGGGGGATTACATGGAAATGCAAATGAAACACTTCCTGGCCACCGGATTCCTCGGAGAATTGCTGCAAGGTAATTCCGTCGGCGCCCAGCGCGTGCGTCGCCGCCTGGGCCAATTTTTGCGCGGTGGCAATACAGGCCGACAAAGCTGGCGGGTCTGCGTCAAGCAGATTGCGCATCGGCATCTTTGGGATCACCAACATATGGCCTTTGCTGCGCGGCATGATGTCCATAAAGGCGAAAGTGGCATCGTCTTCGTACACCTTGACCGCCGGGATTTCGCCGCGCAGGATTTTAGCAAAGATATTGTTGTTGTCGTATTTCATGGGTGCCTCGTTACATAATTCTGACAGACTGGCACAGGCCCGGCCCACGGGCAACCGTCTCAGCTATTCACATCGACGACAACCCGCCCGCGCACTTCGCCGCGCAGGATTGCCGCAGCCAAATCGGGCACCTCGCCGAGCGTCGCCGGACGGGTCATTGCCGCCAGTTTGTCCATGGGCATCAGTTCTGCCAATCTGTCCCATGCGCGGATACGCGCGGCAAATGGCTGCATCACACTCTCAATTCCCAAAAGGTTGACCCCGCGCAGGATGAATGGGCGCACATCGCCCTGAAACTCGGCACCGCCAGCAAGGCCAATACTGGCAACCGAAGCACCATAGCGCATCTGACGCAAAAGCCGCGCCAGCACCGGCCCGCCAATCGCCGAAACCGCGCCGGCCCAGCGCTCCGGCTCAAGCGGCGTGCTGGCGACGCCTTCCAGCACGCTGCGTGGAATGACTTCCTGCGCGCCCAAATCGCGCAAATACGCCGCTGCTTGCGGGCGCCCGCTCACCGCAACGACCTCGTGACCCAGCGCGGTCAACAGCGCCACCGCGACCGAGCCCACGCCGCCCGCCGCCCCGGTGACCAGAACCTCACCGTTCCCCGGCGCCAGACCGTGGTCCTCCAACGCCTGCACCGCCAGCATCGCCGTCAACCCCGCCGTGCCAATCGCCATCGCCCTGCGTGTGTCCAGCCCTTCGGGCATCGGAACCAGCCAGTCCGCCTGCACCCGGGCTTTTTCGGCAAATCCCCCCCAATGGGTTTCCCCCACCCGCCAGCCGGTCAAAATCACCTTGTCGCCCGGCGCATAGCGCACATCCTGCGAGGCTTCGACCGTGCCGGCAAAATCAATCCCCGGCACCAACGGGAAAACCGTTGCCCGCCCGCCGTCGGGCGCCATGAACAGGCCATCCTTGTAGTTCACCGTTGAATAT
>CAYSBG010000140.1:0-5860 GCA_964429125.1 uncultured Aliiroseovarius sp. | reverse complement strand
ACCCAACGTTTTCAATTCCTCGAGGCCCGCATGGGCGAGGGGCTTTCCGGCGATGAATTCGCCGCCGTGGGGCGCGAATATTCCGAGCTCAAGCCGGTGGTCGAGGAGATTGCCGCCTTTCGCGCCTTGCTTGAGGAAATCGAGGGCACCGAGGCGATGCTGGAGGACGCCGAAATGCGGGCGCTGGCCGAGGCGGAGTTGCCGGAATTGCAGGCCCGCCTGGAAGCCGCAGAGCGGGCCATGCAGTTGGTGCTTTTGCCGCGCGACGCGGCGGACGGGCGCCCGGCGATGATCGAAATCCGGCCCGGGACCGGCGGCGACGAGGCGGCGCTGTTTGCCGGCGATTTGCTGCGCATGTACCAGCGCTATGCCGAAAGCCACGGCTGGAAATTCGAGATCATCGAGGAGCAGGCGACCGAGCTGGGCGGCATCAAGGAAGTGGTGGCCCATGTCAAGGGCGAGGGCGTTTTTGCCCGGCTGAAATTTGAAAGCGGTGTGCATCGGGTGCAGCGGGTGCCGGAAACCGAATCCGGCGGACGCATCCATACTTCGGCGGCCACGGTTGCGGTGCTTCCCGAGGCCGAGGACGTGGATATTCACATTGATGCCAATGACTTGCGTATCGACACCATGCGGGCTTCGGGCGCCGGGGGGCAACATGTCAACACGACGGATTCCGCGGTGCGCATTACCCATGTGCCTTCTGGATTGGTCGTAACGTCCAGCGAAAAGAGTCAGCATCGCAACCGCGAGATCGCCATGCAGGTGCTCAAGGCGCGGCTGTATGATCTGGAGCGCCAGAAGGTCGATGAGGCGCGTGCGGCGGACCGCAAATCCCAGGTGGGCAGCGGTGATCGTTCGGAACGGATACGCACCTATAATTTCCCGCAAGGCCGCGTTACCGACCATCGCATCGGCCTGACGCTTTACAAGCTGGCCGAGGTCATGGGCGGAGATCTGGATGAAATCATTGATGCGCTGACCGCAGAAACCCAGGCGCGGCAATTGGCCGAAATGCAGTGATGCGGGCCTTGCGCGAGGTTCTGGCCGAGGCGGTACAGGCATTGTCCCGGGCCGGCGTGGAGGGGGCGGTGCGGGACGCGCGCCTGCTGTTGGCCGCGATCATCGGACTGGACGTGGCGCGCCTTTCGCTGGAGCCGGAGCGGCCGATTTCCCAAACGCAGCAGACGCGGTTCGATGCGGCGGTCACCGCGCGCATTGCCGGCAAACCTGTCAGCCGCATTCTGGCAAAACGGGCCTTTTGGGGGCGGGATTTCAAGGTGGCGCCGGAAGTGTTGGACCCACGCCCGGAAACCGAGATCCTGATAGAGGCCGCCTTGGCCATTGGCGCCCCGGCGCAGTTTGTCGATTTGGGATGCGGCAGCGGCATTATTGCGGTGACATTGCTGGCCGAGTGGCCAGAGAGCCTTGCCCTTGCCACCGATATTGACGCGGCCTGCCTGGGTGTCACCCGCGCCAACGCCCGCTGGCATGGGGTTGAAAACCGCCTTGCCACGGTGCAGTCCGACTGGTTTGCCAGCATCACCGGGCCGTTTGACATGATCGTTTCAAACCCCCCCTATATTCGGGCCGACGAGATGGCCTCGCTGGCCCGGGAAGTACGCGAATACGACCCGCATTTGGCGCTCAGCCCCGGCGGGGACGGCTTGGCGGCGTATCGTGAAATCTGTGCCGGGGTGCGCGATCACCTGCGCCCGGGGGGGCATGTTCTGGTCGAAATCGGCCCAGAGCAGGGGGCGGCGGTTCGGCGGATGATGGCACAGGCCGGCCTGGAAAGCATCCGTATCCAGCCGGATCTGGACCGCCGGGACCGGGTGGTCATCGGGCGCAAACCTGTCTGAATTCCGGCCAAAAATCGCCGAAAACCGATGCAAACCAGCCATACGAGGGCATTTTTTCCCGCATTCATCGGAATTTCATGAATTTTTGCTTGTCTATCGCCGGTGTGCATGTTTACTCATGACACGTGGCAGGAGATGCAAGGCAGGCTCCGCCCTAAACAAGCCCAACAGTCTGATACGGGAAATCATAGCGGCGCACAGCGTCAGAGATCAGGCCAAGCCACAAGGCTGGACAAGGTTCAAATGAGATCAAGTAAATCACGTTCGCGCGGCAAGTCGAACCGCAATCGCAATTCCGGTGGAAACAACCTTAATCGGGTGTTTGACTCCTCTGGTCCCGAGGGCAAGGTGCGTGGCACGCCACAGCAGATTATCGACAAGTATTCGCAACTTGCCCGCGATGCGATGCTGTCCAATGATCGGGTCGCTGCGGAGAATTTCCTGCAACATGCAGAGCATTATACCCGGCTGTTATCCGAGGCACAGCGCCAGGCCGAGGCCAAGCGGGTTCAGGCCGAGCAGGCCAACCGCGACCGCCAACAGCGCGAACGCGAAGAGCGCGAAGCCCGTTTGGCGCGTCAGGAAGCGCACGCCGCCGCTCAGGGCAATACCATGGCGCCGGAAGCGCCGATCAAAAGCGATCCGAGCGAGATGCCCCAGCCCGAGACCGCCGCGCCAGTCGCCGAAGCGGCGCGCGACAGTAATTTGGTCGAAACCCCGGAGAGCAAACCCAAGCGCGCGCCGCGTGCACGCAAACCGCGTGCGCGCCCGGCCAAACCAAAAGCAAAGGCCGAGCCCGCGGGCGATGGCCCAACGCCGGAAGCAGCGGAATGAAAAAACCCGGCCAATTGGCCGGGTTTTTCTTTGCAAACAAGGTATTAGAGCATGTCGCCCCAAATCGAATTCGTCCGGAAGGGCGAACGTCTTTGCTGTGCAAACGCTGCCTCGCCCCGCCGGACGAATACTCGAATCTGATCAGGCGCGACACGCTCCAGTCAGCGGCGTTAATCTGTGCCGCGAAATGGCTCGACATATTGCAACGCCATGTCCCAGGGGAAGAAAATCCAGGTATCCTGGCTGACCTCGGTGATAAAGGTGCTGACCATCGGCCGGCCCATCGGTTTGGCATAGACCGTGGCAATATGGGCGTTGGGCATCAGGTCCTTGACCGCCTCAAGCGTGCGCCCGGTGTCGACCAGATCGTCGATCACCAGCACGCCAGTGCCGTCCCCGACCACATCCATGTTCGGGCTTTTGATCACCTTGGGTTCGGCCTGGGTCTGGTGTTGGTAGGATTTCACGCTGACCGTGTCGACCATGCGGATGTCCAGCTCACGGGCAACGATCATCGCCGGGGCCATGCCGCCACGGGTGATTGCCACCACGGCTTTCCATGAGCCACCTTCGCCGGGGCCCTGGCCGTCCAGACGCCAGGCAAGCGCGCGCGAATCGCGATGGATCTGATCCCAGCTGACGTGAAACCCCTTTTCGTGGGGTAGGCGGGTGTCGCTCATGTTTCTTTCCTTCCGGTGACAAGGTCAATATCGGGCGAGTCGACCGCCTTCATACCAATGGCATGATAGCCGGAGTCGACATGGTGTACTTCGCCACTCACCCCGCGGCTCATGTCGCTGAGCAGATAGAGCGCGGCATTGCCGACGTCTTCTATGCTGACCGTGCGCCGGAGCGGCGCGTTCAGCGCGTTCCATTTGAGAATCAGGCGAAAATCGCCGATGCCGGACGCCGCCAGGGTTTTGATCGGCCCGGCGGATATGGCGTTGACGCGAATGCCGTCTTTTCCCAGGTCCTCGGCGATATAGCGCACGCTTGCCTCTAGGGCCGCTTTGGCCACGCCCATGACATGGTAGTTCGGCATGACTTTCTCGGCGCCATAATAAGACATGGTCAGCATGGCGCCGCCGTCTTTCATGAGCGGCGCGGCGCGTACGGCAACGGCGGTGAAGGAATAGACCGAAATATCCATGGTCATGGCAAAATTTTCCGGGCTGGTGTCCACATAACGCCCGCGTAGCTGGCTTTTGTCGGAAAAACCGATGGCGTGGACGATAAAGTCCAGCTTGCCCCAGGTTTCCTCCAATGTGGCAAACAGGGCGTCCAGCGAGCCCGCGTCGCTGACATCACAGGGCACGACGATATCGCTGCCGACCTGCTCGGCCAGCGGCAAGACCCGTTTTTTTACGGCATCCCCCTGGTAGGAAAACGCCAGCTCTGCGCCCGCATCTGCCAGCGCGCGGGCGATGCCCCAGGCAATCGAGCGATCATTGGCCAGGCCCATGATGAGCCCCCGTTTCCCCTGCATGGATGCTGCTGACATATAATGTTCCTCGCCGGCATAATTTGCGTTAAGTCGGTTTAGGCGATCAGGGCAGGGCCTTCAAGCCCGCCCATTTTTGAGCAAAGGTTTGGAGGACAGGCAGATGAGTAACCGCAGCGGCATTTTTTCCGGAGATGACCCTTTTGAGATCGCCCGCAATTGGCTGGCCAAGGCGGAGCGTAGCGAGCCAAACGACGCCAATGCGATTGCCCTGGCCACGGTCGATGCGTCGGGGCTGCCAAATGTGCGCATGGTTCTGCTCAAGTCGATCGAGGATCAGAGCTTTGTTTTTTACACCAACTACGGCTCGACCAAGGCCAGGGAGCTGGACCAGGCCGGCAAAGGCGCTTTTGTCATGCATTGGAAAAGCCTGCGCCGTCAGGTGCGGGTGCGCGGCCCGGTGGAGCGGGTCGAAGGGGCCGAGGCGGATGCCTATTTCGCCTCTCGCTCGTTGAAAAGCCGTTTGGGCGCATGGGCCTCGGAGCAAAGCCAGCCGCTGAAATCGCGGGCAAGCCTGATGGCCCGTGTGGCTCAGTTGGGCGCCGAATTGGGCACAAGTCCCCCACGTCCGCCGTTTTGGGGCGGCTACCGCCTGCGCCCGGTTGAAATCGAGTTTTGGGCAGATGGGGCATTCCGTTTGCATGACCGCTTTCGGTGGAGTCGCGCGGAGATAAATGAACCATGGCGCGTACAGCGCCTTAACCCTTGATTGAAAAGAATAAAAAATTCACGCTACGTGAATTTATCCTGACGATGCGCCAAGTTTTTCCTCTTGCGCCGGATGCCATTTGACGCCACACTCCCCTTGGGGTTGGAAACTTTGGAACAGGAACAGAAAGTGACTCAAGAGGATCGGCCGATCGAGCCGAGGCGAATGCGTGGAGTGGTAAAATGGTTTGATCCTAAGAAAGGGTTTGGCTTCATTTTACCGAATGATGGTGGTGCGGACGTGCTGTTGCACGCGAATGTGCTGCGTAATTTTGGACAGAGCACGGTGGCGGATGGCGCCGAGGTCGAAGTGGACGTGCTTGACACTGAAAGGGGCCAGCAGGCTGTCGAAGTGTTCGAGATCGTGCCGCCAGAGGGCGCCGGTGATTTGGCCGCCGAAATGCCGGATGGTGAAATCCTTGGCGATGTGGAGGGGCTCGATCTGGAGCCGGCGCGCATCAAATGGTTTGACAAGGGAAAGGGCTTTGGCTTTGCCAACGTGTTTGGCAGCGATGAAGACGTATTCATTCACATCGAAGTGCTGCGCCGATCAGGAATGGCCGATTTGCAGGCCGGTGAAGCGATATGCATCGCCACCCGTGAGGGGCAACGCGGACGCATGGCGGTGCTGGTCAAGAGTTGGGATTCGGTGGTAGGCTTGGAGATCGAGTAAAGCACGCAAACCTGACAGGGACGTTACATGACAAGAACTCTAGGCGCGATTGGCTATTCCCTGATCGCTGCAAGCCTGCTGACACTGGCCGCATCGGCGCGGGCGCAAACCTGCGATCCCGAACAGGTGTTCCTGCGCGGCCCCTGGGGGCAGGCGCGTTTCACGGTGGAGATTGCGGACACCGAGGGCGAACGCGCGCGCGGATTAATGTACCGCGAATCTCTGGGTGCCAGCAAAGGCATGCTGTTTGTCTATGATGAACCGGGGGCGCCGACGTTCTGG
>CAYSBG010000139.1:0-5890 GCA_964429125.1 uncultured Aliiroseovarius sp. | reverse complement strand
CCTAGATCAAGCGCTCAAGAGAGAGCCTGCGCTCTCCAAAATTCTAAGGCCACTCATAACGCATCGTTTGAACCTTACAGACCGTGTTCTCTGACAGTTTCATCTTGGCCCAAATACCGCGGGGGGTTCGGGGGGCTGGCCCCCCGACCGATCGGATTGCGCAAGCAATTCGAAATCAGGCGCGTCGCACAATCACCGACCCCACGGAATAACCGGCCCCAAAAGAGCAGATTACCCCCTGATCCCCTGACTTCAAGTCATTGGAATACTTGGAAAATGTGATGATAGAACCAGCCGAGGACGTGTTGGCATAATCTTGCAGGATATTAGGCTGTTCGCCTTCTTCCGGCACCCGCCCCAGCACCTTGCGGCCAATGAAATCATTCATCGCCTTGTTTGCTTGGTGCAACCAAAGCCGCTTCAAATCATCAGGGGAAATGCCATTGGCCTCAAGGTGGCCAAGGATGTGTTTGGCCACAATCGGCAGCACCTCTTTGAACACCTTTCGCCCGTTTTGCATGAACTGCATATCGCGCCGGTCCGCGACGCCATCCGGGCGGGAGCGTCTAAGAAAACCATTATTATTCCGAATGTTATTTGAAAACTGGGTGAGGCATTCGGTCGAAACAATTTCAAAGTGATCGCCTTGTGCCTCTTCTTTGCGTTCAATGAGAGTCGCGGTTGCGACGTCGCCAAAAATGAAGTGGCAATCGCGGTCGCGCCATTCCAGATGGCCCGAGCAGATTTCGGGGTTGATCACCAAGGCGCGGCGCACCGAACCGGCGCGGATCATATCGGCGGCCGCTTGTATGCCAAACGTGGCCGAAGAACAGGCAACATTCATGTCGAACGCAAACCCGGTCGCGCCTATAAGCTGTTGTAATTCAATGGCAATAGCCGGGTATGCGCGTTCATGATTGGAGGCGGCGCAGATGATCAGGTCGACCTCCTCGCCAGTCCGCCCTGCGGCGTTCAGTGCTATTTTCGCGGCGTCCAGACCCATTTCGGCCATCACGCCCGGCTCATCGTCGCTGCGTTGGCGCAGCAACGGATGCATGACATCCGGGTCTAAAATTCCTGTCTTATCAAGCACATGGCGTTGATGGATGCCGGAAGCGTTCACAATGAACTCTTCGCTTGAATGGCCAATCGGCTCGGCCTCTCCAACGGCAATCGCATCCGCGTTCAGGGCGTTTTGCTGATCCGCAAAGGCATTGAAAGTCTTGACCAATTCCGCATTTGTAATGGTCTCGGACGGGGTGAAAACGCCGGTGCCGGAGATGACGGGTTGATGCATTTGGGTCTCCTGAAAGCCTGGGATCAGTCAATCAGGAACGGCAGGGAATGGCAAGAGAGGCCGCGCGCAATCTTTTCCTAGAACGGACATTTTGCTTTGAAAGTCAAACCCTTACCTCCATCCGGATGACGCAGGCGCAGGCTTTCGGCGTGCAGCATCAGCCGCGGCGCAGCGCGCGCCGGGCCGGTTGCGTAGAACGGATCGCCCAGAATCGGGTGGCCGATTTCCTTCATATGCACCCGCAGTTGATGCGACCGCCCGGTTTGTGGCATCAGGCGGACGCGGGTGGCGCCGTCCTCAAAGCGCAAAACCTTCCAGTCGGTGATCGCTTGTTTGCCGTTTTCATGGTCCACATGCTGGCGCGGACGGTTTGGCCAATCGACGATCAGCGGCAGGTCAACGCGCCCCTCGCGGTCGGCGATATTTCCGTAAACCTTTGCAATGTATACCTTTTTAATCTGACGTTTCTCAAACTGAAGCCCCAGATGGCGTTGTGCGTGGCGGGTCATGGCGAACACCATGACGCCCGAGGTGTCGCGATCCAGACGATGGACCAGCAAGGCTTCGGCAAAGGCGGACTGAACCCGCGCGAGCAGGCAATCGGCCAAATGCGCACCTTTGCCGGGCACCGACAGCAGGCCGGAGGGCTTGTTCACCAGCAGCAATTCGTGGTCGAAATGCAGCACATCAAGTGGCGTGTCCGGCGGGGCGTAGCTGTCCATGCAAGGGCCTTAAACGGGCTTCGGCACAAGGAAAAGGGCGAAAGTTTAAACTTTCGCCCCGGGTTTCGGCAAAATTTGCAAGTTTTCCCTAGGCCAAGCGCTCCATCAGCTTCATTCCGGCAAACCCGCCAAGCACGATGAACAGCAGCGTCAGGCCGGACCCCATGGCCAGGGTTGACCAGCCGGTGACGGCCTGGCCGATAGTGCAGCCAAGCGCCAGCACACCGCCAAAACCCATCATCACCGCACCAATCAGATTGCGCGCGGTGTCGGCGGTGCCATTGAAGGTCGCCAGCGCAAATTTCTTTTGGCTGATCGCGCCAAGGAAGGCGCCAAGGATGGTGCCCGCCAGCGAGGTAACGCCGAAGCTTGGCCCGGCAAAGGCGGTGAAGCGCATCAGATAGTCGAGACTGTCGCCGGTGGGCCGCGCGAAGGTCAGCGAAATCAGCGTTGGATTGTCGGCAAAATCGTCATAGGCCAACCCGGTGAGCATCCAGCCGGCAATGACGCACAGACCAATGCCGATGCCGGCGATCAGATGGCTGGGCGAGGAGCGAAAGCCCTTGTCCTTGAGGCACCACAGAAGGATGCCGCCAGCGACAACGATCAGCGCGACCAGCCCGGCGGTGTCGGGGGCCATGCCGGTCAGTTTGGCCAGAAGGGTTCCGAGGCGCTGATCCTCCATGCCGACGCTGGCAAGGTCGGTGGTGACCGGGGCAAAGGCGGCAACGCGGAACGGGCCGAACAGCCCGCCGATGGTCATGAACGCGGAAATTCCGATAACGATCAGCACCATCAGAGCGCGCATGTCGCCACCGCCGGTGCGGACCAGATTTTTCGACACGCAGCCGCCGCCCAGCACCATGCCGATGCCAAAGACCAGCCCGCCAACGATATTGGCGCCCCAGATGAAATTGGAACTGGTATACATCGCCAGCGACATATCAGCGACCCCGGCGCGTTCAAGCAGGCCCACGCCAACCATCGCCACGGCGCCGGCCATCAACCACGAGCGAAACCGGCGCCAATCGCCAAAGGCGTTGATGTCCGAAATGGATCCCATGGTGCAGAAATTGGTGCGGAATACGATGAAGCCGAAAACAATGCCGATCACCAGCCCTCCCCAGGCCAGGTAAAAGCCGGGGTTTTCCAGCAGAATTTCTTTCCATCCCTCAAACATGCGCGCATCTCCCTGTTTGTCCCCGGTCTGGCGCCGGGGTGATTCATATTGTCACATTACATTATCATTATATGATATTTCGCTTTTTGCCAAAGCCTTTGCGCCACAAAGCGCCGTTGAACCCCACTCAAGGGCAGCGTATCAGGGGGCAGATAGCAAGGAGCGCATGAAATGGCCAATCATCTTTACAAAGGCGACCTGCCCGAAGGTCTGGATCTGGGGCCGGTGGTGGCGATTGATTGCGAGACGATGGGGCTGAACCCACATCGCGACCGGTTGTGCCTTGTGCAAATGTCCGGGGGCGATGGCGATGCGCATCTGGTGCAGATCGCCAAAGACCAGGACAGCGCGCCAAACCTGCAGAAAATGCTGGCCGATCCGGAGGTACTCAAGCTGTTTCATTTTGGCCGGTTTGACATTGCCGCGATGCACAATGCCTTTGGCACATTGGCGGCCCCGGTCTATTGCACCAAGATTGCGTCAAAGCTGGTGCGCACTTATACGGACCGCCACGGGTTGAAAAACCTGCTGGGCGAGTTGCTGAATGTGGATATCTCAAAGTTCCAGCAGATGAGCGATTGGGGCGCCGAGGATCTGAGCGACGCACAGCTGGAATATGCGGCGTCCGATGTCTTGTACCTGCACCAGTTGCGCGACAAATTGAATGAACGGCTGGACCGGGAAGGGCGCAGTGATTTGGCCCAGGCCTGTTTTGACTTCTTGCCGCAACGCGCGCTTCTGGATCTTGAAGGCTGGCCGGAAATCGACATTTTCGCCCATTAAGCCACGCGCAGGTCTCGGCGGGGCGCCGCCGGTCGGCGGCCACCACCCTTGGAATGTCGCCTGCGCGTGTTAAGTAGCTTAAATAGCGAGGGTACACAGGAAACCCGCATGGCCGTTTATGATAACACCTATTCGCGCTTTGTCGCCTGGCTCAGGGTACTGTTGCCGGTTCTGGCGCTTGTCCTGTTGTCGACCATGTTCCTGATTTCGCGCACGATTGACCCGAACCGGGCGCTGGCGTTTGCCAATGTCGATCTGGACGAACTGGCACAGAACCAGCGGGTGAGCGGGCCGAAGTTTTCCGGCGTTACCGAAGATGGTGCGGCGATGTCTTTTTCTGCGGACACCGCGCAACCCGACCCGGAAAACCCGATGAGCTATTCGGTGACCGGGCTGAACGCCGAGATCGCCACCCCGGATGGCGGGGTGATCGAAATCAGCGCCGGGCGTGCCGACGTGGACAATGATTCCAACACACTGGAAATGACCGGAGGGGTGCTGCTGCAGACTTCGACCAGATACCGCATCGAGGCCGAAGGGCTGCGTGCGGGAATGGATCGGACCTGGGCCGAAAGCATTGGTGAAGTGCGTGCCAACGGCCCCGGGGGCGACATTTCTGCGGGGCAGGTGGTCTTGGAACGTCAGGGGCAGGAAGAGGGCACCTACCTTCTGGTTTTCAAGGATGGGGTGAAGATGGTATACACCCCGCAGATTGCCGGAAACGAATGAGGATAATTGAATGAACAAGCTTTTGGCATTGGCTATGGCCATTTTCCTACTCGCACTGGCCCCGATGGCAGGCTTGGCGCAGGGCACGTCGGTCGCGTTTGGCTCGTTCAACCACGACGCTTCTCAGCCGGTGGAGATCACCGCGGATTCGCTGGAGGTCAATCAAGCCGATGGCAGCGCCGAATTTCGCGGCAATGTCATGATCGGTCAGGGCGATATGCGCATGTCGGCGGGGCTGGTACGGGTCGAATACGCATCCGGCGGGGACGCAACCGGGCAGATTTCTCAACTGATTGCCTCGGGCGGAGTGACGTTGGTCAATGGCGCGGAGGCGGCAGAGGCGCAGCGGGCGGTCTATTCGATCGCGCGCGCCACTATCACCATGTCTGGCGGTGTCATCCTGACCCAGGGACGCAACGCCCTGTCGGCAGAGCGCCTGATCGTCGATCTGAACCGGGGCACCGGGCGGCTGGAAGGCCGGGTCAAGACAATCCTGCGGACCGGCGGCAACTAATGGCAGACGGCCCGAACCTGAAACTGGCCCAGGGCAGTGCCGGGTTGGTGGTAAAGGGCCTGCGCAAAAGCTATCGCAAAAAGCCGGTGATCCGCGATGTTTCGATGGAGTTGCGTCGCGGCGAGATCATCGCTTTGCTGGGCCCCAATGGCTCAGGCAAAACAACGTGTTTTTACGCCATTGCCGGGCTGGTCAGCCCCGATGCCGGGCAGGTAACGATTGGCGGACGCGACATTACCTATTTGCCGATGTATCGCCGGGCGCGGGCGGGGATCGGCTATTTACCCCAGGAAATGAGTGTGTTTCGCGGATTGAATGTCGAGGATAACATCCTGGCGATCCTTGAGGTTTCGGAAAAAGACCGGCACAAGCGGCGCGAGCGACTGGAGGAGTTGCTAAGCGATTTTTCGATTACCCATTTGCGCCACGCCTCGGCCATGGCGCTCTCAGGGGGCGAGCGGCGACGGGTTGAAATCGCCCGGTGCCTGGCGGCGGACCCGAAATACCTGCTGCTGGATGAGCCCTTTGCCGGGGTCGACCCGATTTCGGTGGATGAGATTCGCGGGCTGGTGCATGATCTTACCCAACGCGGCATTGGCGTGCTGATCACGGATCACAGCGTGCGCGAAACCCTGGAAATCGTCGACCGCGCCTATATTCTGCAT
>CAYSBG010000138.1:0-5949 GCA_964429125.1 uncultured Aliiroseovarius sp. | reverse complement strand
TTGCGGGTGGGGTTGAGGTTTCGGCAGTCGATCCCGTCGCTTCGATGCAGGCAATCGAGAATACCGAACTGGCCGCGGTTGCGGCCAAGGTGCGCGACCTTCTTGGTGAGGCGGTTCATGCCGCTTGACCAGCTTTCCCTGACAAAACCCTGAATGGGCGCGCACCGCCTTTTTCCCGTGGGCATCGCCGTAGCTTTGGCTGCGGCGGTGCTTTTTCTGTTTCCCGATCTGTGGAACTGGGCCGAAGAGGGCCGGATCCAAGAGCTGATGGCGCGTGCCGGTCGTTGGGGCCCGTTGCTGATCATTGCCTTGATGTGCGCGGCTGTCGTGTTCAGCCCGCTGCCTTCTGCCCCCATCGCTATCGCCGCTGGGGTTGCCTATGGGCATACGCTGGGCACGCTCTGGGTGGTGATTGGGGCCGAGGCCGGTGCGCTCGTCGCCTTCGGCCTGGCCCGACGCCTGGCGCGTGATGCTGTGCGTCGCTGGTTGGACCGGACCGGAGTGGCCAGCCGCCTTACCGGCTCGCAAAATCTGGTAATGTGGTTGGTCTTTGTCAGCCGCCTGATGCCGTTCGTATCGTTTGATATGGTCAGCTACGCCGCCGGGCTAAGCGCGCTAAGCTGGCCTCGCTTTGCCATCGCAACGCTGGCCGGCATCTTGCCCGCATCATTCTTGCTGGCCCATCTGGGTGGCACATTAGCCGAAGGGCGGCCGGATTATGCGCTTTGGCTGGTCGCCGGGCTTGGCGTGAGCAGCGGCCTGCCGTTCCTGCTGGCTTTCTGGCGCAAGCGGCGCGCTTGATACAATTCGTTACACGATAGTCGCAGGCCACCCCTTTACCTTCCCAAAGCTGGAAGGATTACCTCGGATATCAGAAAAGCGCGAAGAGGTGCGATATGGATCATTCAAAACACAATCACGCTCCTGCAGAGCATGGCGAGACCGCAGAGAATAGGGCAACCGACCCGGTTTGCGGAATGCAGGTTGCAACCGATGCCGGCAAGCCCAACACAGTTTATGAGGGCGAAGAATTCCATTTTTGCTCGGATGGCTGCGCAACCAAGTTTGCTGCCGATCCGGTTTACTACGCGTCCGGACGCGCCCAAGCGGCGCGCGAGGCGCCTGGGGCGGCTGGCGAGGCGGTGGATTACACCTGCCCGATGCACCCGGAAATCGTACAAAAAGGCCCGGGATCCTGCCCAATCTGCGGTATGGCGCTGGAGCCGGTCATTGCCACCGGGGGCGAAAAGAACGAAGAGTTGGAGGATTTCACCCGCCGCATGTGGATCAGCGCGGCGGTGGCGGTGCCTTTGGTGATCCTGACCATGGGACCGCTGGTGGGCCTGGATATTCGCGCCATGATCGGCGAAAAACTGGCCATCTATGTCGAGTTCGTTCTGGCCACCCCAATCGTTTTATGGGCTGCGCAGCCATTTTTCAAACGCGGATGGGATTCCATTCGCACCATGAACCCGAATATGTGGACGCTGATCGCGCTGGGCGTGTCGGCGGCCTATCTGTACAGCCTTGTTGCGACCTTCCTGCCCGGCCTGTTTCCCGAGGCCTACCGCGAGGGCGGATCCGTCGGCACCTATTACGAGGCCGCGGTGGTCATCATCACCCTGATCTTTGTCGGTCAGGTGTTGGAGCTGCGCGCGCGCGAACGCACCGGCGACGCGATCAAGGCGCTGCTGGATCTGGCGCCCAAAACCGCCCGGAGGGTTTTGCCGGACGGCTCGGAACAGGATGTGCCGTTGGAACATGTCGCGGTAGGCGACCTGCTCAGGGTGCGCCCGGGCGACGCGGTGCCGGTGGACGGTGAAGTGGTCGAAGGCACCTCGGCGCTGGACGAAAGCATGCTGACGGGGGAAAGCCTGCCGGTCTCCAAGGCGCCGGGCGATGACCTGACCGGGGGGACGCTGAACAAGAACGGCTCGCTGGTGATGCGCGCCGGGCGGGTTGGTGGCGACACTACCCTTTCGCAAATCGTTGACATGGTTGCCGGGGCGAAACGGTCGCGCGCGCCGATCCAGGGCATGGCCGACAAGGTCTCGGCGATTTTCGTTCCGCTGGTTGTGGCAATTGCCGTCATTGCCTTCGTGGTCTGGTTCTTCTTTGGCCCGGACCCGGCGTTGATCTTTGCCGTGGCCTCTTCGGTCTCGGTGCTGATCATTGCCTGCCCCTGTGCGCTGGGCCTGGCCACGCCGATCTCAATCACCACCGCGGCCGGGCGCGGCGCGCAAGCCGGCGTGCTGATCAAGGATGCCGAGGCGTTGGAGCGCATGTCCGGGGTTGATACGCTGATCGTTGACAAGACCGGCACCTTGACCGAGGGCAAACCGAGCCTGACCGATGTGCTGGCGACCGGCGACATTGGCGAAGACGAGCTTTTGAAACTTGCTGCAGCGTTGGAGCGCGGCTCGGAGCATCCGCTGGCCGAGGCGATTGTTGCCGGCGCCGAGGCGCGCGGGCTGAAACTTGCCAAAGCCACGGATTTCGAAGCGGTGACTGGCAAGGGCGTTTCCGGCAAAGTCGGCAAACGCACCGTGGCGCTGGGCAACAAGGCGATGATGCAGGCGCTAAGCCTATCCACCGGCGCGCTAGACATGCGCGCCGACGCCCTGCGCGCCGACGGTAAAACCGCGATGTATGTGGCGGTGGACGGGGCGCTGGCCGGGCTGGTCGCGGTTGCCGACCCGATCAAGGCCAACACGCCGGAAACCATCCGCCAATTACACGCGCTGGGTCTGCGTATCATCATGGCAACGGGTGACAATGAACGCACCGCGCAAGCCGTGGCCGGAACGTTGGGCATTGACGAGGTGCGCGCCGGCGTTCTGCCCGAGGACAAGGCGGCATTGGTGGCCGAGTTGCGCGCCGCCGGGCGGACCATTGCCATGGCCGGCGATGGGGTCAACGACGCGCCCGCTTTGGCGGCGGCCGATGTGGGCATCGCCATGGGCACCGGCGCCGATGTTGCAGTGGAAAGCGCCGGGCTGACCCTGTTGGGCGGCGACCTGTCGGGCATTGTGCGCGCGCGAAAACTGGCCCGCGCCACCTTGCGCAACATCAAGCAGAACCTGTTCTTTGCCTTTGCCTATAACGCCGCCGGGGTGCCGGTGGCGGCGGGCATTCTCTACCCGCTCACGGGTACGCTCCTGTCGCCGATGATTGCGGCGGCGGCGATGAGCCTTAGCTCGGTCTCGGTGATCTCCAATGCGCTGCGCTTGCGCAAGGTCAAGCTGTGAGCAATAGCGGGCATCAGGGCCACGGGGCGGCGCAAGCTGCCCCGCAAGCGGCGGGGGGCGGCGGCGCGCATGCGGGCCACCTGCCATCCAGCGGCAAGGCGCTGGCAATTTCCGCCTGGCTTACCGGCATCTATTTTCTGATCGAGCTGGCGGTGGGGCTTTGGTCCGGTTCGGTTGCGGTGATTTCCGATGCCTTCCACACCTTTTCTGCCGTCGGCGGCGTATTGGTGGCGATCCTCGCCGCGCGTTTGGCCCGACGCCCGGCGGACGCGCGAAAGTCCTTTGGCTGGTATCGCGCCGAGATCATCGGTGCCCTGGCCAATGGCGCCTTTCTTCTGATCATGGCGCTGGTGGTGATTACCATGGGCGTCATGCGGCTGGGCCAGCCTCTGGACCTGCCCACCGGACCAATGTTTGCCGTGGCTGCTGGCGGGTTGGTGACCGAGGTGATTTCGCTGGTCCTGCTGTTTCGCCAACAGGGCGAAGACTTGAACGTGCGCGGCGCCTATTGGCATATCCTGCAGACGTTTGTTGGCAGCCTGATCATCATCGTCGCCGCGTTGGTGATCAAGTTCACCGGCTTTCTGGCGATTGACCCGCTCCTTGGCATCGCGTTCGGTTTCGTGTTGCTGTGGGCCTCGTGGGGGATCATGCGCGAGGCGGTGCATATCCTCATGGATGGTACACCCGAGGGGCTGGACATTGCCGCTGTCACCGCTTCACTGGAAGCGCTGGAAGGCGTTGAAAACCTCCACCATGTGCATTCCTGGGCGCTGACCGGCGGGCGCTATGTGTTTTCGGCGCATGTTCTTTTGGTCCAGGATGTGCGAAGCGAAGCACAAGTGATCCTGCGCCGGGCCCATACGCTTTTGCGCGATGAGTTCGGTTTTTTCTTTGCCACCTTGCAGCTGGAAGCCGAATGCCTTGATGAAAGCGGGGCAGGGGCGATTGACGTGGCCGCCCATGCGGAAGGGCTGGCGCATGGATAAACGGCCCTCCCTGCGCTGGCGGATATTTCGCCGGGGTTTGTTCCTGTATCTGACCCACGCCGCAGGCAAAGTGCTGTTGGCGCGAAGCTTTACCGCAGCGGACGGAACCGCCCTGCGATGGCTAAAGCCTGAGCTTGCTGATTTCCTCCGGCACATGGACGATGAAATAAACCGCTTGCGCCCGATCGCCCGCCTGCAGGATCTGCCAAAGCTGGGCAACCGGATCATGGTCGAGCTGTCGGTCCTGACCCTCGCCGCTTATCGGGTTCTGGTTGCCATGGGCATACGGCCAGCCGAGGCCCGTGCGGCGGTGGCCGACATCGGCTGGATTATTTATGCAAGCCAACTGCGCCTGGCCTCGCTGCCGTTTCGCGCCACCAGTCGGTCCCCGGAAAAACGTCTGAAGCGCACGATAAAACTGCTACTCCGCTTCCCGTTCACCGCCTCCGCCGCGCCCGGCTACGCGGTGCAAAGCTGGGAGGAGGGCGATGATATATTCACCCATTTCACCCATTGCCCGCCCCAAAGTTTTGCCCGTGCCGTTGCGGCCGAGTTGGGCGATCAAGGCGTGCTTGAGGCGTTTGCAGAAAGTTGGTGTACCTATGATTGGCCGGGGGCTGACATCATCGCCGGGGACACTGCGCGGGGCCATTACCGGCGCCGCCAAACGCTGTCTGGCGGAGATCCGGTTTGTGACATGTGCTGGCAGTCTGATTCCCGCCGCCTGATACAAACCTCACCGCGAAGTGAAGATCCCGGCTCTTTACCTGCCCCGGCAGGAACCTTTTATGAGCAACCTAAAACGCGCCGCGCTATCCAATGCCAATGCGGATCAGGAGAGAGAAATGACCAAATCCAGTAATGCCACCCGCCGCAGGTTTCTGATTGGCGCCACCGCTGCGGTAACCCTGCCCACGCCGGCCGTGTTTGCGCAGGTCGCCGGTGCAGAGGCTCGCCACAACATTTCATCCTTCAAGGCGGAAAAGTGGCAAGACCACTTTGATAACCTGCGCAAGGGCGCGATCCTTGCCGATACGGTCTCTCGCTATGTCCAGTATTGGTCCGAGGATGAAAGTGTTTACAAGATCTATCCCTCCTCGGTGCCGCTTACCGACGAGTTGACGCGGCGCGGTTATACGACGATCATTCGCAAGGTGAAAGGCCCGGAATGGCGTCCTACCGCCGATATGCTACAGCGCGACCCGACTTTGCCCGCCTATGTTGGCCCTGGCCCGGATAACCCGCTGGGCACCCATGCGCTGTATCTGAGCTGGCAATATTATCGCATCCACGGCACCAACGACACCCGCAAGATCGGGCGACGTTCCTCTAATGGCTGCATCGGTCTTTATAATGAACAGATCGCTGAATTGTTTGAGCTGGCTGACGTCGGCACCCAGGTCAAGCTGATTTAAGGGCTTGGGCGCACGATAACGATATCGGCGGCGGTTAGGTTCGCGCCGCTGGGAACTGCGGCCTGCACCACCCCCTGATACAGGACATCGGCGCCGGTGCCATCGGCCCAGGGCACGACGGAAATGTCGCTCTGGGCCGTTGCGATATCAAGCGTGCTTGAAAACGGGATGGCGAGCTCGATCTGGTCCTCGCCGGGCACGAAATCGGTAATGAGGCTGTGGCCAGCGCCCGCGTCGCCATTGAGGAAGTGCGCGAAAATATCGGCGCCCTCGCCGCCGGTCAGGGTGTCCACGCCG
>CAYSBG010000137.1:0-5957 GCA_964429125.1 uncultured Aliiroseovarius sp. | reverse complement strand
AAACGGCGGGTGGTGCTGGCGCTGCTGGCGCTGCTGTTGTCCAAGCTGGTCGCGGTGGCAACGCCGTTTCTTTACAAGGGCGCGGTTGACCTTTTGTCCGGGGATGACCCGCAAGGGGCGTGGATGCTGGGTATCGGCGCCGTTGGTTTGACGGTGGCCTATGGTATGGCCCGGCTCCTGGCCAACGGTTTTCAACAGCTGCGCGACGCGATATTCGCCAAGGTAGGCCAGCGCGCGCTGCGTCAATTGGCGTTGGAGACCTTCACCCACATCCACCGCCTGTCGATGCGCTATCACACCACCCGAAAAACCGGCGGCCTGAGCCGGATTATTGAGCGTGGCGTCAAGGGGGTCGAGTTCCTGCTGCGCTTCATGCTGTTTTCCATCGGCCCGCTTATACTGGAACTGACGATGATCTCGGCCATCCTGTTTTTCGTCTTTGACGTCTGGTATTTGGTGGTAGTGGTGGTTACCATCACGCTTTACACCTTGTTCACCTTTCGGGTCACCGAATGGCGGGTGAAAATCCGCAAAGAGATGAATGACCAGGACACGGATGCGAATCAAAAGGCCATTGACAGCCTGCTGAATTTTGAAACGGTGAAGTATTTCGGCGCCGAGGCCCGCGAGGCCGCGCGCTACGATATGGCCATGGCGGGGTATGAAAAGGCCGCGCTCAAGACCTCGTATTCATTGGCTTTTCTTAACTTTGGCCAAGCGTTCCTGATCACTTCCGGGCTGGTGTTGGTCATGGTCATGGCGGCGATCGGGGTTGAGAACGGGCAGTTGACGGTTGGCGATTTCGTCATGGTTAACGCCTATATGGTGCAGATCACCATGCCCTTGAACTTCCTTGGTACCGTTTACCGTGAAATCCGCCAGTCGCTGGTGGATATGGGCGAGATGTTTGGCCTTCTTGAGCAGCCTCCCGAAGTGGTCGATAAGCCCGATGCGCCAGCGCTGAAGGTGGATGGCGGCGCATTGGTGTTGGAGGATGTGCATTTCGGCTATGATCCAGAGCGCCCCATTCTGAAGGGGGTAAGCCTGAAGGTTGGCGCCGGGCAGAACGTGGCCATTGTTGGCCCGTCCGGTTCGGGAAAATCTACCATCGGGCGGCTGTTGTTCCGGTTTTACGATGTGAATTCCGGTGCCCTGCGCATCGACGGCCAGGATCTGCGCGACGTGACCCAGGAAAGCCTGCACCAAGCGATCGGAGTGGTGCCCCAGGACACGGTTTTGTTCAATGATACAATCTTTTACAACATCGCCTATGGCAAAGAAGGCGCCACGCCTGCGCAAGTCGAAGCCGCAGCGAAAGCCGCCAAGATCCACGATTTCATCGCCGCGCTTCCCGATGGGTATCAGACCCAGGTGGGCGAGCGTGGGCTGAAGCTGTCGGGCGGCGAAAAGCAGCGCGTGGGCATCGCCCGCACCCTGCTCAAGGACCCGCCGATCTTGCTGCTGGACGAGGCGACCAGCGCACTCGATAGCGAAACCGAGCGCGACATTCAGGACAGTCTGAGGGAAATGGGTCACGGGCGCAGCGTGATTTCCATCGCCCACCGCCTGTCGACCATCGCCGACGCCGACCAGATCATCGTTCTGGAAGCCGGTGTTATTACCGAACGCGGCACGCACGATGCATTGCTGGAACGCGGTGGACGTTACGCATCCATGTGGGCGCGTCAGCAGGCCGAGGAAGAACAGGCCGCGTGAGAATTGGTGCTGAACGCCGCGCGGCCAAGGCCTGGAAAGCCAGCTATTCAGCACCAATATGCGGCGCCAAGGGCGCGCGCCTGCATCTGAGCGGGCGGGCGGGTGAACCTCTGGGAGGGCCATCGCTGGCTTTGGGCCTGGAATGACGGGGACGGCGAAGGTTGGGTGCCCGATGACCTGCCTGAACGCGAAACCGCAACCACGATCGCCCTGTATGCCTATTCAGCGAATGAAATGACCTGCCTGATCAACGCCGATTCGGTGTCTCGACAGTACCAGTGAGCCGGTTTCATACTTCGACAAATATCCCCGCCGGAGGCCTCAAATCCGCCGAGCGCAGCGAGGCCCCCGAGTCGCAAAATTTTTCAAAAAATTTTCCGTGCCAAGCACCGCGATACTGTGTGATCTCCGTCTTACTCCGCCGCCTTGATCGGGTGCCCCGGCGTATCCTCAGAGGCCGTATCTTTTCCAGTTTCCAATGGCGTGTCCAAGTCCGAATTGTCCTTGTCAACAGGGTCAGCCCCGGCGTTGGCGGCCGCCTCTGCCGGCGTCCCGGTCAAATGCGCCGCAGCCAGAACCTTTTGCAAATCGTCCAGTGCCGGGGCCGCTTCGCCTTCGTCATCCAGCGGCTCTTCGGCCAGTACCGGGTCGGGCTCGGCTTCAAAATCCCAGACGATCTCATCTGCGCGCGCTTTGCGGGCGGCGCGGTTCAGGGCAAAGTCGCGCCGGGCCTCGTTGCCGCGGCCCATGGTCAGGGCCGAGGCCCCGCGCAGGAAAGAATATGCCCCCGAGGTGACCCACACCCTGAGCGCCAGCATTGCCGGGGTGAAGACCAGGGTCAGGACCGTGGCAATGCCCAGGCCAAAGACCACCGCTGTTGCCAGCTGTTTCCACCAAAGCGCGGTGGGCGAGTCGATGGTGTAGCCGCCGTTAAAGAAGTCCAGCGACAGGCCGAACATCATCGGCATAAGCCCGGCCATCGTGGTGATTGTGGTCAACAGGACAGGACGAATGCGCGCTTCGGCGGTGCGGGTGATTGCCTCCAGCCGGGGCATGTAGCGGGAATAATCCTGATAGGTGTCGATCAGCACGATATTGTTGTTCACGACAATACCCGCCAAAGCGACCACCCCAGTGCCGGTCATGATGATCGAAAATGGCTGCGCCATCACCATCATCCCCACCAGCACCCCGGTCGTTGACAAGACCACTGCCAGCAACACCAGCACCGAATTGTACAGGCTGTTGAACTGCGCCAGCAGGATAATGAACATCAGGAAAAGCGCCCCGACAAAGGCCTTGCCGAGGAAGGCGAGGCTATCTGCCTGCTCCTCGCGGTCGCCGGTCCAGACCCATTCGATGCCCTTGGGGAAGGGGTCGGTTTCCAGCCATTCGGTCAATTGTGCGACCCGTTCGTCCGGGGTTACCGGAATGCGCATCCAATCCGGATTGGTGCCATCATTGGTGATCTCGTCCGCTTCGCGCACAGGCACAAGTCGTTCCTCGCCGGTGGAATTGTTGACCAGGCGGACCAGGTCGGGCGCGACCCCGGCCTTGACGTCGAAGTAACGCGCCTGATCAACGCGGTTGATCTGCGCCAGGGTCGGAACCGGCTTGCGGCTGACAAAGTTCGACATCGGCACCAACCCGGAAGTGGTGCGAATTTTCATTGTATCCAGCGTCGAAAGCACGCGGTCCTCATAGGGCAGACGCACACGGATCTCGATTTCTTCGTCCGAGCTGTCGACCCGCATTGTATCCAGCAGCAGGCCGTTGGTCACCAGTTGCACCATGCCGCCTACCGTGGCCACATCGGTGCCATAGCGGCCGGCCTTTTCCACATCGACCTGCAGCTCCCAATCGATGCCGGGCAGCGGGCGGGTGTCTTCTGTATTGATCAGCCCGCCGATTTCCTGAAACTTGGCCGAAGCAATGGCTGTGGCCGCCATCAGGTCGTCCCAGTCCTGGCCCTTGAGGCGCAAATGCACCGGCTTGGCCGAGGCGGGGCCAGGCGAAAGGTTGAAAATCTCGTAGCGCAGACCGGGAATGGCGGCGAGTTTGGCGTCGAGCTGCGCCAGCACGGCCGTTCCATTGAATGCCGGGTCGATCACCGCGCGTTTGAAGGGGAGGAAGCCAAGCAGCTTGATGTTCTCGGTGACTTTGGGCCGGGTCTCCCATCGGGTCATTTCGATTTGCACCTGGCCGATCGTGTCCCGTGGCCCCGAAGCGCCGCCGGTATTCTGGTTCAGCCCACCCGCGCCGGCAAAGGCGAACGTGCTTTCAATGCCGGGAATGGACAAAGCGGCCTGTTCGACCAACGCGACCAACGCGTCCTTTTCCTCCAACGACAGGTTGCCCCGGGCGCGCACGAAAATGATCGATTGTTCCGGCTCGGTCTTGGTGAAAAACTCGGTGCCAAGGTTATTGGCGGCAAAGGTGGTGAACACGACAAACACGATGCCCAGCACCGCAGCGATGGTGACAATCGGCATTACCGGGTTCCCAGCAATCAGGTGGGTGAACCAGCCGAACGGACTGCGTTTATAGCCCGAGTTGATGCGTTTACGCTCCCAGGTGATGCGTGCGGCGGTCAGGGTGATGGTGGTCAACATCGCGCCGACCATGAACAGCACCGCCCCGGGCAGGATTGCCAAGCCACCGGAAAACGGGTTTTGCATGCCGATTTGGCCAAATACATAATTGGGGTTCAATAGCTGCATGGCGCCGATGAACAAAAGCGCCGCCGCGGGCAGAACAAGGGCCACGCGCAAGAGCCATGGCAGGCGTTTGAGGCGATTGGCCACGCCTTCGAACCGGTGTGCGATGGCGCCGGAAATACCGCCCATGACCGGCAGGTAAACCAACGCCACCAGGAGCGAGGCGGTCAGCACAAAGATCAGGGTTTTTGGAAGCCAGCCCATGAATTGACCGGGAATGCCGGGCCAGAACAGCATCGGCAAAAACGCACATAACGTGGTCGCGGTCGAACTGACAATTGGCCAGAACATGCGCTGGGCGGCACGCACATACGCATCCATCGGCGCCATGCCCTCGTCCATTTTCTTTTCGGCGTATTCGACGACGACAATGGCGCCGTCGACCAACATGCCCACGGCCAGGATAAGACCGAACATGACAATGTTGGAGATGGTCACGCCAAGCGCGCCAAACAACGCGAAGGTCAGCAGGAACGAGGTGGGAATGGCAAAGCCGACCAGCAGGGCGCTGCGAATGCCAAGCGAAGCCAGCACCACGATCATCACCAGCGCAATCGCGGTGATCACCGAGCCTTCAAGCTGGCGCACCATGGAGTCGACGACAAAGCTTTGATCGTTGGCGAAATCGACCTGCACCGCGCGTTGCAACTCGGGCGCCCAGGTCGCGACTTCTTCGGCCACGGCGGCACGCACGACTGCCGAGGTGTCGATCAGGTTGAATCCCTTGCGCTTGGACACCTGCAAGGCCACCGTGCTTTCGCCATTGAAGCGCGAGGTGCCGGTGCGGTCTTCAAAGGTCAGGCGGATGCTGGCCAGATCGCCCAAGGTCACCACGCTGTCACCGTTGACCTTGACCGGCAGGTTGTAAATGTCGGTGATCTCGTCAAAAGACGAGGGGATTTTCACCGAAATGGCGCCGGAAGGCGTGCGCACCTCGCCGGCGGCAATCAGCTTGTTGTTGTTGCGCACCACATTGATCAGCTCGTAGGCGGTGACGTTATAGGCCTCCAGCTTGAGCGGGTCGATGACCACTTCGACCATTTCGTTGCGAAAGCCGGTAAGCGAGGCGTCCAGCACCGCGTCGATGCCTTCCAGCCGGTCCTGCATTTTTTGCGCCAGTCGCACCAGAGTGCGTTCCGGCAGGTCACCCGACAGGTTCACAACGATAATCGGGAATTCCGAGAAGTTGATCTCGTTGATTGCATATTTGTCGGCGCCGTCGGGAAAACGTGCCTCGGCGCCGTTCATCGCGTCGCGCACATCGGCCAGCACTCGGGTCTTGTCCCAGTCAAAGTCGAACTTCAGCAACATGCCCGCATAGTTTTCCGCCGCCGTGCCGGACATCTCCATCAGCCCTTCGACATCGGCCAGCGCGGTCTCCATCGGTTTCAGCAAGATCCGTTCGCTGTCCGCGGCGGAAATGCCTGGAAACGGGACCGAAACGAACAGGTAGGGGACTTCGATGTCCGGTTCGCCCTCTTTGGGCAGGGATACATAGGCCACCGCCCCGACCAGCACGGACAG
>CAYSBG010000136.1:0-6032 GCA_964429125.1 uncultured Aliiroseovarius sp. | reverse complement strand
GTGCGCCGGCACATCCGCGCGGGCGCCGCGCCGGCCCGCCGACCAGCGGGCCGCCTTCCGCGACGGCCGCCAGGCGCAGCTGGATGCTGGCCAGACCCCAGGCAACTTCGCGCCAGACGCGGTGGATGTAATTGCCGGGCCACGGGCGGGCAAGTCCATTCGCCAACAGCTTGTGCGCTCCATGGCGGCGATCCCACCGGCCACTTATCGCGACGCGCTCCATTGTTTTACGACCCCGACCGAGCGCTTTGATTTTTCCCGCATTTCCTGCCCGGTTCTGCTGATGACCGGCGAATTTGACCGATTGGCTCCGCCAGCCGAAATTCGCGAAGTCAGTTGGCACATGCATGGTTCCAGCCCACATTCGGATGTCCAATTTGAGGTGATCGCGGATGCGGGGCACCTTTGTAACCTAGAGGCGCCCGAGGCGTTCAACGCGCATTTGCGGGGGTTTTTACAACGCGTGGGAAGATCCCGCGCGGCGCCGGTTCTGAGCGCCAAGGAAAACCGTCGCCTGGCCAAGCAGCAACGTATCCTTGATGCCGCCTTGGCAGAGTTTGCCAGAAACGGTTTTTCAGGCGCCTCGCTGTTGGCCATTGCCGAGCGTGCCGGGGTGTCCAAGCCGACACTTTATCAGTATTTCGGCAACAAGATGGATTTGCTGGCGGCGGTTTTGAACGCGGGTAAATCCGAGCTTCTGGCCCCGTTTCAGGAGGTGGGTGAGGCGGGCCTTGTTCAGGTTTTATGGGACTTTTCCTGGACCTATGCGGAATTTGTTTTACGCCCCGACATGCTGTCCTTGGCGCGTCTGATCATTGGCGAGGCCGAACGGCTTCCTGATCTGGCGCGCGATTATCAAAATCATGGGCCGCGCAAAGCATTGCAAGGGACCATCTCTTTTCTGAAATCGCAGCAAATAAGGGGTGTATTGCAGTTTGACGACGCGGAACTAGCCGCGCAGAACCTTTGGTCGCTGATTTTGTCGGCACCACGTGAGCATTGCCTGCATCATCCGGATGACAGGCCCACACAGGCGCAATTATTGCGGTATATCAAAAATGGGCTGGCGGTGTTTTTGCGCGCCTATTCCACCAATGTTGAAACGCATCTGGGCGAGCTTGGCCGCATTTCGACAGAAGCCACAGGGAAAACAGGGAAGCGAAATGGATAAACTGCTGGATGAAAACAAGTGTCGCTTTGCCACCGTGGCCATGACCGATACAAACGGGTTGTTACGCGGCCAGAAGCTGTCGCGCGCGTCGCTTGCCGGCGTGATGCGCGACGGTATGGGCATGGCGCCGGTGACGCTGGCGCTGGACCCGACCGACGTCATTCTCGACCTTCCCGGAGTGACCGATGAGGCGGCCGATTTCCATGACTCACCGTTGGTTGTGGATCAATCCAGCGCCCGGCGTATCCCGTGGGAGGCTCCGGGGCATGACCTGCTGTTTCTTGCCCAATATGCCAGCGGCACCGACGCCGCCGCGATGTGCCCACGTTCGATCCTGACCCGGGTTCTGGCGCGCGCCGCAGATATGGGCATCACGCCAAAATATGGGCTGGAGCTTGAATTTACCCTGTTTGATGAAACGCCCGAAACATTGTTGGCCAAGGGATTTCGCAACCTGAAACCGGCCACCGCACATGCCAGCCATGATCTGGTGATGTATCAGAGCCTGCAATCGGATTGGTACCGGGACGTTGCCGAAATGTGTGCGGCGCTCAGGATTGACCTGGCCAAGATGCACGAAGAAATCGGTGCCGGTTTCATGGAGGCTTGCACCGGGGCGGGCACCGGGCTTGAGCCTGCGGATCAGACCGTTTTGTTGAAGAATTTCCTGCGGGTGCTGGCAATGCGCCAAGGCAAGACCGTTACCTTCATGCCACGGTGGTCCGAGCAGGCTGATAGCCAGTCAGCCCATGTGCATATCTCGCTGAGCGACGCCAATGGCGCGGTTTTCTGGGACAATTCGGCCGAGGCCAACATGTCCTCTCGGTTTCGCCATTTCCTGGGGGGGCTGCAGAAATACCTGGGCGATATGATGCTGATTTTTGCCCCTAACGTGAATTCCTATCGTCGCTTTGCCGAAGGCACCTTTGCCCCGCCGGCCCTTACCTGGGGGGTGGAAAACCGCACAACGTGCTTTCGGGTGGTTGGCCATGACGCGGGCAGCCTGCGGATGGAAAACCGCCTGCCGGGGGCCGACAGCAACCCCTATCTGACGGTTGCCGCCACGCTGGCGGCCGGGTTGGCCGGTATTGCCCATGGGATCGAGCCCGAAGCCCAGACCATTGGCAATGGCTATGTGCCAGGCACCGGCAAAGGCCCGGATTTTCCACGCCAGATGCGGGACGCAATACCCCGTCTGCGCGCCTCGGAACATGCGCGCGATTGGTTGGGGGATGCGTTTGTTGATGGTTTCAGTGCCACGCGGGCAGCCCAGGAAGCCGAGTTTCAGGCCAAAGTGCCTGATACCGAGCTACACAGATTTTTCGAGTTGGGATAGCCGATGCGAGAGGAGTTTCTTCAGGCAATGTCCAAGGCCGCCAACTCGGTTTACGTGGTGACCACGAACGGCGAGGGGGGGAGGGTTGGTGTTACGGTTTCTGCCGTAACCTCGGTTTCCGCCGATAGCCCCAGCGTGTTGATCTGTGTGCATAATGAATCGCCTGCGGCAGCTGCAATTCGCGCCAACCAAGCGTTTTGTGTGAACCTTCTGGCCGAAGGGCAAGCACATATTTCCGACAGTTTTGCCGGGCTTACCGGGGCAAAGGGCGAAGAGAAATTTGCCTGCGCACAATGGGTTTCCGGGGCAACGGGCTGTCCGGTACTGTTGGACCCTTTGGCGGCGTTTGACTGTGCATTGGTCCATGATCTGCGGGTCGGCTCGCACCATGTTTTTGTCGGTGAATTACGCGGGGTCGTGGTGTCCGACAAGCAAAGCCCCCTGGTCCACGCCAACCGTGCTTACTCGCGGACAGAGCCTCTGTAAGTGCGGGAGAGGAAAAATGCAAAGGGCATTATCGCATTGCCCGCAGTCGCATGGCGTTGGAGACAACCGCCAAGACCGAACCGAGGCTCTGGCTGATAGATCGTTCACTGCGGTGGGGTTTACGGGAGCATTGATGGCTCTATGGTTGACTGGCGGCCCAGCGAGTGCTTTCCTCGCGATCATGCGACCCGTGAAGGTGTATTGAGAGGGAAAATGATGCCGGTCTTCAAGGACAAACAGGGCCTGAAAATTACCGCATCATCGCGCGAAACCGTGAAGCGGATGGATGATTTCACCGATGCGCTTCTGGGCTTCTCGCTCAAAGCCGGTGGGGTCATCACCATTGCCGACGAAGACCCGGACTGCATCCTTGCCCAGGCATATGCCGCGCAGCTTTACGCTTCTGGCGAAACCCGCGCGCTCATCCGGGGTGCGCAGAAATACCAGCGCCGGGCCGAGGCGCTGGCGCCTTCCGGTACTGCCCGTGAACAGGCGATCGTCGCCACAGCCGGCCATTGGGTGCGCACCGAACGCCGGGCTGGTGCGCGTATCCTTGATCAGGTGCTGGAGGAAAACCCGACCGACATTCTGAGCGCCAAATGGGCCCAGGCGCTGCATTATGACACCGGCAATCAGGCGGGGATCCTGCGTGCGCCCCTGCGCGTTGCCCGGGCGTGTGACGACAATGCTTATCTGCACGGCATGCTGGCCTTTGGCTATGAGGAATGTCACCTGCTTGACCAGGCCGAAGCGTCGGTACTGCGCGCCATGGATCTGAGCCGGGTCGAACCCTGGGCACACCACGCTATGGCCCATATAAACGAAGGCCGAAACCACCTAGAAAAGGGCGTTTCGTTCATGAACGACGTGTCTGACACTTGGCAGGGCCTGTCCTCTTTCATGCTGACCCACAATTGGTGGCACCTGTGTCTTTTCCTGGTCGACCTTGGACGCGGAGATGAGGCGCTGGATATCTTTGACACGATCGTCTGGGGCATTGACCGGACCTGCGTGCAGGACCAGATCAACGCCATTTCCCTGCTCTATCGACTGGAACGGACCGGCGTTGATGTTGGCGCGCGCTGGCAATCCGTAGCCGAAAATGTTGCGGCCAACAGCGCCGACCAGGTCTCGGTTTTCCTCGACTTTCAGTTCCTGTATGTCCTGAGCCGCGCCAACCATCCCGAAGGGAAGGCAATGGAAGAACGCATGATGTCGCGAGCCGAAACCGCCGCGCCGGATGAACGTATCGCCTGGGAAAAAACCGCCCGGGTCGGCGCTCCGGGGATACGGGCCTTGGCGTTGGGAGACTACAAGAAAGCCGCGCAGCATTTAGGTGATACGCGGGTGTTGCTGCGCCACATCGGTGGCAGTCACGCGCAACGCGAATTGTTTACCCTGTTTTTTATTGACGCTCTGCGTGGCGCCGGGGAGTGGGGGCGCGTGCAGCAAATACTGGTTAATCGGCAACGCGCCCGCCCACAGGTTTCGTGGCTCAAATCCCAGTTGAACGAAGCTTACCACAATCTGGGTTTAGGCGAAGTCGCCGTTCCCTGAGCGCTTGACACAGGCCAGACCATTGGGCTCAATTCACGAATCAGGCATTGTAGAAAGACCGCCCGTTGAAATCGCCGTGCGATCTGGAGAGGTCTGTGCGGCGAAAAAAATTTGCAGGAGAGAAAATGATGAGAACCCGTGCCGCCGTTGCCCTTGAGGCTGGAAAGCCGCTCACCGTGATGGACGTGAACCTTGAAGGCCCGCGTGCCGGTGAAGTCCTGGTCGAGATCAAGGCCACGGGCCTGTGCCATACCGATGAGTTCACCCGCTCTGGCGCCGACCCGGAGGGCATCTTTCCCGCCATTCTTGGCCACGAAGGCGCTGGCGTGGTGATCGAGGTTGGCGAAGGCGTTAGTAGTCTCGAAGTCGGTGATCACGTGATCCCACTCTACACCCCGGAATGCCGGGAGTGCGAATATTGCCTGAACCCGAAAACCAACCTCTGCCAGTCAATCCGCGCCACCCAGGGGGCCGGGCTATTGCCAGACGGTTCCACCCGTTTCTCGATGCTCGACGGCACGCCGATCCATCACTACATGGGTTGCTCGACGTTTGCCAATCACACGGTGGTGCCGGAAATCGCCTTGGCCAAGGTCCGCAAGGACGCGCCGTTTGACAAGATTTGTTACATCGGCTGCGGGGTCACAACCGGTATCGGCGCCGTGATCAACACTGCCAAGGTCGAAATCGGATCAAAAGCTATTGTTTTTGGCCTGGGCGGTATTGGCCTTAACGTTATTCAAGGCCTGCGCCTTGCCGGGGCCGACCAGATTGTCGGCGTGGATCTGAATGCGGCAAAGGTGGAAATGGCCACCCATTTCGGTATGACCGATTTTGTCAATCCGTCCGAAATAGACGATGATCTGGTGGCGCACCTGGTCGCGCTGACCGGCGGGGGGGCGGACTACACCTTTGATGCCACCGGCAATGTCGAGGTGATGCGCGTGGCGCTTGAATCTGCCCACAAGGGGTGGGGCGAAAGCATCATAATCGGCGTGGCACCGGCCGGGGCCGAGATTTCCACACGGCCCTTCCAACTTGTAACTGGCCGGGTTTGGCGCGGCACGGCTTTCGGCGGGGCGTCCGGACGAACGGACGTGCCGAAAATCGTCGATTGGTACATGGATGGAAAGATCGAGATTGACCCGATGATCACCCATAAATTGACCTTGGATCAGATCAACGAGGGATTCGATTTGATGCACGCAGGCAAGTCGATCCGGGCAGTGGTGGAATATTAGGGCGCGCCTCACCAAAGGGTTGAATTCAACTCGGTAATTTCTCAGCGAATACAAGCCCAATGCCACAGATCACGGTGTGAAACGACAGGATTGCCGATCGGCCAAGAAACACTCTCAGCCTGATCTGAAAACGGCACAACAAGCTTGCAAATGGCGCGCCGCAGCACACCTACCCGTTGCTGACAACGCTCGAAGCCCGGATGCGCCCGAGGTGAACCGTCCTTTCGCAGAAGGACCATGG
>CAYSBG010000135.1:0-6076 GCA_964429125.1 uncultured Aliiroseovarius sp. | reverse complement strand
ATGTCGGTTTCCGGCACCTTGCCAGGCTCGATATATGGCACGACCTCCTTGGAAAAATAGAGCGCATGTTGGCGACGATCGAACACCGCCGTTGTGCCGCCAACCCGCCCGGCACGCCGGTCTTCGACAAAGTGGCTATAGGCCAGCGCGTCGCATTGCAGAACCGGCGTTGCCACCATTGCGGCTTTGTCCTGCGCCATCGCAGCGATCAGTTCTTCTACAAACCACGGCGGTGTGAGCAACGCATCCCCTTGAAAATTAACCACTAAATCAGCGGTAATCCCGGCCCGTTGCATGGCATCCGCACAACGCGCGGTACCATTTTCGCAGGATTTCGAAGTCATGATCACCTCGGCGTCAAAGGCTTCGGCGGCCTGCTGAATCCGCACGTCATCCGTGGCAATGTAAACTTGATCAACGCCAGATACACGCATTGCCGCTTCCCAGCTCCTGCGAATCAGGCTCTTTCGGCTTCCATCTGCCTGCTCCAACTCAACAAGCGGCTTGCCCGGATAACGTGTCGAGTCATAGCGGGCAGGAATAATGATGATAGTTTGCATTCAGGCGTGCCGATTATTGTTTCAGTTCTTTGCATGTTTAACCTGTCCGTACCAATAATGGCAGGTCCAATCAAACCCCGGTCAAATCGGTGCTTTTCTTGGCCGATCCTGAAAAGTTGCAACTTTTCCGCCCCTGAAACACAAAAGTTTAAAAAAACCCCGCCACAAGGGCGGGGTCAGTGAGTGCCGTGGAGTCAGGCCACAGGCACCGGCGGTACGCCTTGGATTCTGGAATCTTGCTTAGACCATCTCGGCGCGGATTTGCTGCCGCAGAAGGTCAATGGGGATTTTTTTGCCGTCGCGTTTGAAATGCCAGTAGGTCCAGCCATTGCAACTGGGCGCGCTTTCCAATGCGGCACCGACCTGATGAATCGAGCCTTTGGCATCGCCGGCAATCAGGGTGCCATCGGCACGAAGCTTGGCGGTCTTGCCGCGCGGGCTGACCAGCATCTCGCCGGGGCGCAACATGCCGCGTTCGACCAGCTGGCCAAAAGGAACACGCGGCTCCGCCCGTTTGGAGCGGGTGGTTTCCAGCGCCTCGCGGTCAAACTTGCGAATGCGCGAGATACGCTTCTCGGCAACCGTGCGATAGGCTTCCTCACGCTCGATACCGATGAAATCGCGGCCAAGCATCTTCGCCACGGCGCCGGTGGTGCCGGTGCCAAAGAACGGGTCCAGCACCACGTCACCGGGATTGGTCGACCCGACCAGAATGCGATGCAGCAGGCTTTCCGGTTTTTGCGTCGGGTGCGCCTTGTTGCCGTCTTCGTCCTTGAGCCGCTCGTGCCCGGTACAGATTGGCAGCACCCAATCGGAGCGCATTTGGATCCCTTCATTCAGCGCCTTGAGCGCTTCGTAGTTGAAGGTATATTTTGCCGCCTCGTTCTTTGAGGCCCAGATCATGGTTTCATGGGCATTGGTGAACCGTTTACCGCGAAAGTTCGGCATCGGGTTGGATTTGCGCCACACCACATCATTCAGGATCCAGTAACCCTGATTTTGCAACTCGGCGCCAACCCGAAAGATATTGTGGTACGATCCGATCACCCACAACGCACCGTTTGGCTTGAGCAACCGCCTGGCCGCCTTGAGCCATTCGCGGGTGAAACGATCATAGACCTTGAAGCTGTCGAATTGATCCCAGTCATCGTCCACCGCATCGACCATGGAATTATCCGGCCGGTGCAGGTCACCCTTGAGTTGCAGGTTGTAGGGAGGGTCGGCAAAAATCAGATCGACGCTTGCCTCGGGCAGGCTGTTCATCACCTCGATGCAATCCCCGTCAAGAATCGCGTTTAGCGGCAGCTTGCCTGCCGTTGTCGTCTGTGCTTTTACCACGTTCATTGCCTCTGCAATCATTTCTGCCCCGGCGCTTTTGCGCGCTCGTTGTTGAGGCCGAGTGTGAGTCAAAGGTGATTCGCCGTCAATTTCTTTATTGAATCAAAGGCTTAACTTTTTTCTTGATACAAGATATTGTGCACCGGCTTGAACGAACACCTATGGTGAGGGGTCACACCCAGATTTTGCAGCGCCGCTTTGTGGCTTTTTGATGGATATCCCGCATTTGTTCTCCAACCATAGCCCGGGTGCTGTTGCGCCAAATCCACCATGACACGATCTCGACAAATTTTGGCCACAATTGAGGCCGCCGCGATGGACAAGGAACGACTGTCGCCCTTGATCACCGGCTCGGCTGAAATCGCAAGATCATGGGGAATGAGATTTCCGTCGACCAGCACATGGTCCGGGGCATCCGCCAGTAATCCCAACGCCCGAACCATCGCCAGATGCGCGGCGCGCAGGATGTTGATCTGGTCGATCTCGGCAACGCTGGCATGGGCAACAGCCACTTGGGCGGTGGCAATGATCTGTTCAAACAATGCTTCGCGCCGTTTCGCGCTGAGTTTTTTCGAATCGTTCAACCCCTCGGGGATGTTTTCGGGGTCGAGTATGACCGCGGCGGCGGTCACAGGGCCGGCCAATGGACCGCGCCCAACCTCGTCCACACCGGCGATACGGTGAAAGCCGCGCGAAAGGGCGGCGTTCTCGAAGCTGAAATCGGGTCCAGGGTTTTCCATAGCCCTGTTTTGCCCATCCCTCCGTTAAGGGCAAACAAAAAGGGCGGGAGAAAACTCCCGCCCGATAGGTAATGAAAAGGCTTTGGTGAGAATGGCTAGGCCTTAGTTGTTGTAATAGATGCGGTAGCCGTGATCTTGCAGGCAACGCGGGCGGTAGACCCTGGTTGTCCGCAGGTAGCCGTAATTGTCAAAGGTGCGCAGGGTGTCCATGCAGCGCGACGGCAGGTTGCTGTAGCCGCGGAAATTGTTGCGCAGGCAGCTTTTGGAGAATGCGGTGCGGTCGCCATTCGGGGTATCATAGGTCTTGAGGCACGATTCCGGCAGGCGTTTGTTGTGCGGTACGGAAACCGGAACACCGTTGCGCTTGCCAGCTTCGTTGGTGATAATCAAGCCAAACAGGCCCAACGCAACCATGGCAGCTACGAAGTCACCATTACGAATCGGGCGCCCATGCGCCTCGGCCGAAGTGGTGGACATTGGGGAAACAACAAGTGTTATCGCCAGGGAAAGCGCGGCGAGCGGGTGCAGGAACTTGCGGGAGAGTGCGGTAAACATGAAATCTTCCTTTCGGGTTGTTTGGTCAGGTTTCGGGGTCTGGTCTGGGGGCAGATCAATCTCGATGCCCAATCCTGCCTTTGTTTCCCTCAGCTAAACAATATCGCCGCGTTGTTATGACATATCAGCCGTTTTGCCGGGTTTGCGCTGGTGCTGTTATTGTATATCAAGCGGGCGCTACACATGATCGGAACATGATGAAACATCTTGTACATACAGTCGCCCTTGCCGCACTTCTGGCCTTGCCCGCACTTTCCGCGCAGGCTGGTTGTTATGCGGACTACAAGGCAAAACGCGACAACCCGCTGAAACTTCACTACGGCGTAGTGCAGCTTCCGGATAACGCCTGCGCATCGACTCAGGTCGCCGCCGGCAATATTGCTCAACGCCTTGCCGCTGACGGCTGGGTTCTGTTAAACGTACTCTCAATCTTTGACGACAATGGATTGCCCCAGAGGAGAGAGAGTGCAGGAGAATATTACCTACGCTACTGACGCGCGCCGGTCCGGCAGCCGGGTAGTGCTTTACGGCATGATTGTAATCGTGGCGATTCTTCTGGTCGCCGCGGTTTTACTATTCATAAACTTGCCAGACGCCAACGCCTTTAACGAGCGGGTTGAGCAGATCTTTATCCAGAACGACGATCTGACCTCGGGCGCGGAAATCAAACTGCTTGAGATCCTCGCACAGTCGGGCACGTCGTTTGCCGAGACCCTGACCTCTTACCGGATGGTGATCTTTGTGCTGCTGGTATTTTCCACGGCAATGCTGGTTGCAGCGCTGGTGTTTGTGTTGACCATCATCACGCTTAACAAACGGATGGGCGAGATCGAGCGCGCCGGCATTCAGGTTTCCTCTCTGCTGATCAGCCGAGAGGAGCGCACGGTTTACCTGAACAACATGGAATTCACCCTAACCCAGGCGGCGATCGAAACGCTCAGCGTGCTGGCCGAGGCGCGGATGGACGAAGAAGTCTTGTCCGGGTCCGAAATCGAAGGGATGATTTCCGGGCGCCCATCTGCCGATTGCGACGAAGCTGCCGGGGCAACGCGGATCAAGCGTCTGCGCGACGCGCTGGGCAACCAGTTGATCAGCGAGTTGTTGGTCAAAACCATTACGCGACGTGGGTACATGCTGGCGATTGATAAAGACGTGATTCGCATGATCTGATTGGAGGCTGGGCAATAAGCCCATCAATCAATCACAGGTCAAGGAAATAGCCGTCCACACGCCGCCAGAAATGCAGCAGGTCCCTGGCCCGCGCCGGGCTGTGGCCCATGCTTTCAATTGCATAAACATCTGCGGCCAGCATTGACGCCAGCTTGTAAGCAAAAGGACCCATGCCGCTTGCAGCGGTTTCCTGGCGAATGGTGTCTTCCGCCGTCGCTGCGGCGCTGGTAAGGGCAAAAACCACGGCTAGCGCAGGTTGGTTTGGCCATTTCATGCACATCTTGCGCACTAATGCCCGTCGCCGCTTGTCGCTCCCTGATATTAGCTCTTCCAACGCAAAAGCGATCATATCGTCAATCGGCGTTTTGCGCATGCTCCCTTTACTCGCAACTCCACCCCCGTGGACACTTCGCGTTACTTTAGTCGAAATACTGGCCGACGCCCATTATATTCCGGGAAATTCTTTGTTTACTGCATTTGTTTGCAAAAACATGTTGCAAATGGCGACCCCGGCAGGATTCGAGCTGAGCTGGTCCCACATTGTTGGACAGTCTGGCGGCGAAGTTAAGGTGTATTCCGGTTGCTGATCATGCCGCCAAATTTCTGTTTATCACATCTTGATGTTGTTTTGGAACCTGTGCGGATGTGGGTAAGCCGTCAAGTTTATCCATCATATCCACAGGCCAGTCTGCACCGGGGGCCTCTAGCGGCGTTTGATCGCCAAAGGGCACATGGGGGCGCTCGGTGTTGTAGAAGTCGACCCACGCGCCGATGACCCGTTCGGCCTTGAATCCGTTGGTCCCCTCGCGCAGATAGATGGCCTTGTATTTGAGCGACCGCCACCTTCGTCGCCAACAACGGCTGGATCACCGACCACTCGAAATCCATCAAAACATAGTGCTTCCTTCCATTCTTGGGAATATAATACACCATCAAAGCCTGGGACTAAACAACTACCCACTGGTCGATCCGCTCGATGGCAGAGGCGGTCGGGCTGTCGCATACGACGATCCGGCGGATATGGGCAGCGTTTGGCCTGCAGCCACACCGGAGCGAGAACTTCAAGCGCTCGACCGACCCGCTGTTTGTGGACAAGGTGCAGGACATCGTTGGCCTTTACATGTCAGCGAGGCGGATAACAGAGTTTTGGTCCTTACCCCGGATTTCAAGCGTGTAGCCAAGTTGTCGCAGAGCATGATTGATCGTGATCCAAGCGTATTGTCCGCCCGTTATGAAGAAGACAGTACGCAAGCGATCATTCGTAGTCTTGGACGCTCATCTGCTTCGTGGCCGCAATAGTAGTACTGCGTGGCATCGACTCCACCAAGCACGCTCCCCCGCCACACCGCCACACCCCGTTTCAGGCTTCACTTGATATGGGCGCGAATCTACGCCTCATGTGTTGGCCGGAAGGAGGTGCGAGTCATGGTCAAGCGGTTGCGTTTAAACGAAAAGGTGATGCGCGAGGCGCTGCGGTTTCGGGATCTGATGGAGCGCTACATTGAAGAACACCTGCACAAGCTGGTGGCACCGCATTGGGTAACAAGCTGGTCACCGAAATCACCCCGGCCGATGTCGAAAAGCTGCTGAACAAGATCGCCGCTGGACGGGCGCGGCCCTCCAAGGCCAAGCCCAACAACCGGGCACGCAAGCTGCAGGGGTCCGATCCATGCCAACCGCACGGGCGAGGTACTGCGCAAGATGTTCAACATG
>CAYSBG010000134.1:0-6089 GCA_964429125.1 uncultured Aliiroseovarius sp. | reverse complement strand
TGTTGGTCGACGGCGGTGATAAGGATACGGCCAAGCCAGGTGCGTTTGACCTCGGTGATCGTAAAGCCTTCTTCTTCAAGCCGGGTGACGACCGGGGTAATAAAATCGCTTTCGGCCAGCAAGGGGGCCGGCGCGGCCCAAAGGAGAAGGGCAAGCAAGAGCCAGGTGGGTCTGAGTTTCATGATGCGGCCTTTTCCTTTCAAGGGAGGGTGCGCGACGGGACTGACGCGCACCCAGGGTTCAAATCAATGCGCTCTGGTTTGGTTTCTCAAGAGTACCGTAAAACCCATTGATCGGGAAGTCGGGCGTTTGGCGGGGATCAATTATTTCCGCCCATACCGTTGCCGCCCATGCCGCCACCGTTGCCGCCCATGTTACCCATATTGCCGCCGCTCATTGTGCCGTTCTGTTGCATGGCCTGCATTTCCTGCTGCATCGCCGCCTGCAATTCGGCGCGCGCTTCCGGGGTCATTTCCTGCATGTGTTGCTGCATCATCGCTTGGGCTTCCTGGCGGTGCTCAGCGCCCATGGCGCGCATTTCAGCCAGCATCGCCACCATATCGGCCGCGTCAGTATTGGCAAAGTCAATCTGATCAACCGGAACAACCATGCCCGTGGAAGGGTCCCAGATACTGGGTTTGGTGTCGGCCAGCGCCATGCCGGTGCTCAGGGTCAGGGCGGCGAGTGTCAAAAGTGTCTTGTTCATGGTAACCTCAATCAGTGTTTCAGGCCGGGCGGAAGTGCCGGGCTGAGACTGACTAAGGCGAAACGCGCCGCCCAAGACATTGGGCAGGCGCGCATTTTCAGCCAAATAAGCGGTTCGCATAGAGGGCTCTTGCAATGTCATGGCACATTGCAAACCTGTCGTAGATTTCAGGGCGCCGAACGGGCCGCGCGCTTGCGCTCATGCGGGTCAAGATAGCGTTTGCGCAGGCGGATCGACTTTGGCGTGACTTCGACCAGCTCGTCATCATTGATATAGGCAATGGCCTGTTCCAGAGACAGGGTAACAGGCGTGGTCAGACGCACGGCTTCGTCAGTGCCCGAAGCGCGCACATTGGTCAGTTTCTTGCCTTTGAGCGGGTTTACTTCCAAGTCGTTGTCCCGCGCGTGCTCGCCAATGATCATGCCGGTATAAACCGCCTCCTGGGCGCCAATGAACATCTTGCCCCGGTCTTCGAGGTTCCAAAGCGCATAGGCAACCGCAGTTCCGTTTTCCATCGAGATCAGAACTCCGGACCGGCGCCCGGGAATTGGGCCCTTGTAAGGGGCCCAGCCGTGAAAGACCCGGTTGAGCACCCCGGTGCCCCGGGTGTCGGTGAGAAATTCGCCATGATAGCCGATCAACCCACGCGACGGCACATGGGCGACGATACGGGTTTTATCCACGCCAGCCGGACGCATTTCGGTCATCTCGCCTTTGCGCGCGCCGGTGATTTTCTCAATCACCGCGCCGGAAAATTCGTCGTCGACGTCAATGGTAACCTCTTCGATCGGCTCCATGCGTTCGCCGTTCTCGTCGCGCATCAACACTTGCGGGCGCGAGATCGACAACTCAAAGCCTTCGCGGCGCATGTTTTCGATCAGGACGCCCATCTGCAACTCGCCGCGCCCGGCGACCTCAAAGGCTTCGCCCCCCGGCGTGTCGCTGATCTTGATGGCGACATTGCTTTCGGCCTCTTTCATCAGACGCTCGCGAATCACCCGCGACTGGACCTTTTTGCCGTCGCGCCCGGCCAGCGGGCTGTCGTTGATGCCAAAGGTCACCGAAATGGTTGGCGGGTCGATCGGTTGCGCGGGCAGGGCGGTATCGACCGCGAGCGCGCAGATTGTGTCGGCCACCGTGGCTTTGGACATGCCAGCGAGGGTGACAATGTCACCGGCAAGCGCTTCTTCGATGTCCTGTTCGCCAAGGCCACGGAATGCCTGAATGCGGGTGACGCGGAATTGCTCGATTTTCTGGCCGACGCGGCTAAGAGCCTGTACCGTGGCGCCGACCTTCAGCCGCCCGGTTTCGACCCGCCCGGTCAGGATGCGCCCAACAAACGGATCCGCGCCCAACGTGGTCGCCAACATCGAAAAATCCTCGTCCTGATGGGCGATCTGGCGTGGGGCCGGGACGTGGTTGACGATCAGGTTGAACAGCGCATGCAGGTCCTTGCGCGGCCCGTCCAGTTCCGCATCGGCCCAACCAGAGCGCCCCGAGGCGTACATATGCGGAAAATCCAACTGGTCGTCGTCGGCGCCGAGGTTGGCAAACAGGTCAAAAACTTCGTCGAGCGCCCGGTCCGGCTCGGCGTCGGGCTTGTCGACCTTGTTGAGCACAACGATGGGGCGCAGACCAAGGGCAAGCGCCTTGGAGGTGACGAATTTTGTCTGCGGCATCGGCCCTTCGGCGGCATCCACCAACAACACCACCCCGTCCACCATCGACAGGATCCGCTCGACCTCGCCGCCGAAATCGGCGTGGCCGGGGGTGTCGACGATATTGATGCGCGTGCCTTTCCACTCGATCGAAGTGGGCTTGGCGAAAATGGTGATTCCACGCTCGCGTTCGATATCGTTGGTATCCATGGCCCGTTCAGCCACGGCCTGGTTTTCGCGAAATGCGCCGGATTGTTTCAGAAGCTCGTCCACGAGAGTGGTTTTGCCGTGGTCAACGTGCGCGATAATCGCGATATTGCGAAGGTCCATGAATTCTGCCTTTCGGGGAGTGTTGCGCGCGCTCTACCCTGACTTGGGCCGGATTGCCAGAGGAAATGTTGCGCCGGGCGGGGGCCAGCCCCCGCGCCCCCGAGGTATTTTCACCAAGATGAAGAGGGTCATGCGTTGTGATTGCCGAAAACAAGTGGAAGACGACAATTCCGGCGAGGATGAGCCCAATGCCGAGGAGGGCAGGCAAGTTGAGCTTCTGGCATAGCCTATGGCCGCGATGAAGACGATGCCAAACCCGGAGCAAATCGCATGGGAAACCACCACGCGTAGCGCGGGCACAGCCGGGTGAATTGCTGGCTGGCGTTCAAGGCCGAGGTGGGGTTGGATTTGCGTGGCGATGGCAAGGATCAGGGCGAGATAGGCCGGTATGTTTTATCCCCCGAGGATTTGGCGCAGCGCCGCAAGGAATGGGAGCGTCTTGCCCGGGGCCATGCGAAAGCGATAAAGACCGGTTGCGGACGTGATATCAGCGGTCGGGAAAAATAGCAGCATGCGGCCGCGCGCGATGTTGGTGATGCTGGCCAGCGGAATGAAAACCGCGCGGGTATCGGTCTGAAAGGCTTTGTTCAGGGGATTCATTTCGAAGTGTATGGCGTGGCGGGTCAGGCGGTACTTGCCGCCGACCCAGTTGCCAACCCCCGCTACCGCCATTCCGACCATTGCGTTTTTGCCGGCGCCCATGCCCTTCAAGTCCGCGTTGGACAGGGACATCAGCAGGTTTGCGACGCCCGCACGCAGGGTTTCGGTGTCCGGCATGGTATTCCCTTTGTCCAATGCACCCGTTTCCATTGGCAAAGAAAAATGCCAGCCGGAAGAGGGGCGGCTCAGGCCAGCGCGGCTTGCAGGTTTTGGTCGATCTTTTCCAGGAAGCCCTCGGTGGTGAGCCATTTCTGCTCGGGGCCGACCAGCAGCGCCAGATCCTTGGTCATATTACCGCTTTCCACGGTGTCGATGATCACCTTTTCCAGCGTCTCGGCAAATTTCAACAAGGCCGCGTTGTCGTCCAGCTTGGCGCGGTGCTTGAGCCCGCCGGTCCAAGCATAGATCGAGGCGATCGAGTTGGTTGAAGTCGCCTCGCCCTTCTGGTGCTGGCGATAGTGACGCGTCACCGTGCCATGGGCGGCTTCGGCCTCGACCACGCTTCCGTCCGGGGTCATCAGGATCGAGGTCATCAGGCCGAGCGAGCCAAATCCCTGGGCGACGATATCCGACTGCACGTCGCCATCGTAGTTCTTGCAGGCCCAGACATAGCCGCCCGACCATTTCAGCGAGGCCGCCACCATATCGTCGATCAGCCGGTGTTCATAATGGATGCCCAGCTCTTTGAATTGCGCCTCAAATTCTTCCTCATAGACCTTCTGAAAGATGTCCTTGAAGCGGCCATCATAGGCTTTGAGGATGGTGTTCTTGGTCGACAGATACACCGGCCAGCCTTTGTTAAGGCCATAATTCAGCGAGGCGCGGGCGAAATCGTAGATCGACGCGTCCAGGTTGTACATGCCCATGGCGATGCCGTCGCCGGGGGCGTCAAACACCTCTTTTTCAATCACCGTGCCATCGTCACCAACGAATTTCATGGTCAGCTTGCCCGGGCCGGGGAAGCGGAAATCGGTGGCGCGGTACTGGTCGCCAAAGGCGTGGCGGCCAACGACAATGGGCTGGGTCCAGCCCGGCACAAGGCGCGGAACGTTGTCGCAAATGATCGGCGCGCGGAAAATCACCCCACCCAGGATGTTGCGAATGGTGCCGTTGGGCGAGCGCCACATCTTTTTCAGCCCGAACTCCTCAACCCGGGCTTCGTCCGGGGTGATGGTGGCACATTTGACGCCAACGCCGTGCTTTTTGATTGCATTGGCGGAATCGATGGTGATCTGATCGTCGGTCGCGTCGCGGTTTTCAATCGACAGGTCGTAATACTCGATCGGCAGGTCCAGATAGGGCAGGATCAGCTTGTCCTTGATGAAATGCCAGATGATGCGGGTCATCTCGTCGCCATCAAGTTCGACGACCGTACCTGTTACCTTGATCTTGTCCATGCGCGTGCCCTTTCATGTGGCGGAATCGGTGGTTAGGCGCGTTCTAGCCTGTTTGAACGCGTTTGGAAAGATGGTATGCGGCGGTATACAGAGGCGGTGATCAGTCTTGCGACCACTCGGGCGGGCGTTTTTCAATAAACGCCTGCACCCCCTCGGCAGTTTCGCTGTACATCATGTTTTCCGCCATCACCTGACCGGTGAACCGATAGGCCTCGGCCAGCCCCATCTCGGCCTGTGCATAAAATGCCTGCTTGCCGATCTTCACCGCGCGCCCCAACTTGGCGGCGACGGTTTGTGCCAGTTCCATGGTGGCTTCGGTCAGCGCTTCGGGCGCCACCACGCGGTTGACCAGGCCGACTTCATATGCCCGCTTGGCGTCGATGAATTCCCCGGTGCTGAGCATCTCGAAGGCGAATTTGCGCGGGATATTGCGGCTCAATGCCACCATCGGGGTCGAGCAGAACAGCCCGATATTGACCCCGTTGACGCCAAAGCGCGTGCCGGATGCGGCCACGGCCATGTCACAGGACGCGACCAGCTGGCAGCCCGCGGCGGTGGCGATGCCGTGGGCCTGGGCAATCACCGGCTGGGGCAGGGCCGGGATCATCTGCATGATGTCGCCGCAGCGGGTGAACAGGTCCAGGAAATAGGCCGCGCCCTGGTCGTCCCCATCCCGCGCCGCCTGCATTTCCTTCAGGTCATGACCGGCGCAGAACGCTTTACCAGCGCCGGCCAGTATGACCACGCGGATGGATTTGTCTGTGGCGAGATCGGCAAATGCCTGGCGCAAAGCTGCGAGCATTTCGTCAGACAGCGCGTTCAGCGCGCCGGGCCGGTTAAGGGTGATCCGGGCAACTGCCCCATGATCTTCACGTAAAAGAATTGACTCGCCCATGGGCTCCTCCGCTGGCATTAAAGGTGCAACGATAGGCGCCACAGGCCATGGGGGGAAGATGGAACAGAAAATGACGCTGGGTCAGTTGCAGGCCTTCATGGCCGAAACCTTCCCGCAGGTGGCGGATGATTTCACCATTGTTGAGGCCGCGCCGATGCGCGCGGTGGTAAAATACCACGTGGATGACCGCCACATTCGCCCGGGCAACACCATTTCCGGGCCGACCATGTTCACCCTGGCCGATGTCGCGGTTTATCTGGCAATCCTTGCCATGATCGGGCCGCAGGCGCTGGCCGTGACCACCAATTGCGCGATTGATTTCATGCGTAAACCCGCAGCGGGCAAGGATATTGTCGCCGAAGTGCGGCTGCTGAAGCTGGGCCGCGTCCTGGCGGTGGGCGATGTGCTGATCCATTCCGAGGGCGAAAAGACGCCGGTGGCGC
>CAYSBG010000133.1:0-6096 GCA_964429125.1 uncultured Aliiroseovarius sp. | reverse complement strand
CATTTCTGTACCGACAGGGGCCATTTTCTGTCGGTCCCCCACAGCGCCGCCGAGCTGGATCTTTTCCATACGGGGGCGGATTTGCGCGATCCGGTCACGACTATCCGCAAGGGGGGCGCGCCAGGCGGAAATTCGGTCGGCAATAGTGATCGGCATGGCCGCCTGCATCCGGGTCCGCCCCATCAGAGTGTGCGTGCCGAAGGTTTCGCTCAGCTGGTCCAGGCAATTCTCCAGCGTCCCAAGGCGTGTCAGAAGCAGGTGCGTGGTTTCACGGATCGTCAGGGCCAATGCCGTATCCAAGACATCTTGGGATGTGGTGCCGGTGTGAATGGCCGGGGAGAGAGGGCCGGCGGCGGCCCGCAACTGTGCCACCAAGGCCGGCACCGGCAGGCCATCGCGGGCGGTGCCCATGCGCAAGTCTGTCAAATCCGGCGTGAACCCGGCAATCAACTCTGCAGCCGAAGCAGCCGTCGCGGGATCCACAACGCCGGTCGCGCCCAGCGCGCGTGAATATGCCGCCTCGAAGGCAAGCATATGGGCCATTTGCCGATCGGCGGACCAGATGCGCAGGGCCTCTTCATCGCCGAACAGGCCCCCCAGCCAAGGGTGATCGAACACACCGATCATGACAAGACCTGCAACATGGCCTGGATATGCCCGGAAACGACATCCGGCCGCTCTATGCAAGGCAAATGCCCGACCCCGTCGATTATCTGCAGTTTGGAACCGGCAATCTTGCCTGCAAGGTCGGCGACAAGGTCCGCAGGGGTTGCGCTGTCTTCGCTCCCGCCAAGGCAAATTGCCGGCACGTTAATATGCCGGGCCGCATCAGCAAGATCGGTGTCGCGAATAGCGGCGCATGTGCCTGCGTAGCCGTCCGGCGTGGTTCGGGTCAGCATGTTGCGATACCCGGCCAGCCGGGTCGGCTGCGAGGCGCGAAAGTCGGGTGAAAACCACCGCTCCAGAATTTGATCTGCCATCGGCTCGATCCCCGATTTGCGAACCGCCTCGATGCGGGCATTCCAGGCCTCGGCATCGCCAATCCGTGTCCCGGTATTGCACAAAACCAGCCCGGCGACCAGATCCGGGCGCCGCACCGCCAGCGTCTGGGCGATCATGCCCCCAACCGAGACACCGCAGAGCAAACCCGCGCTCAGGCCGAGGTGGTCCATCAGATCCGCGGCGTCCTCTGCCAGCCCCCCGATACTGATTGCGCCCATATCGCTCAACCCATGTCCGCGCTGGTCCAGCATCAGCATGGGGACAGCCGGCAGCAGGTCGCTCACCCCCTGCCAGATCCGCAAATCGGTTCCCAGGGAATTGAAGAAGACAACCGGGCGCACGTCAACAGCCCCGGGGGAATATTGATAGTGCAATGTAACGTCGCGCGGGCGAACAAACGTCAGAGTCATGACGCGGGCGCCCGCAGGCCGAGGATTGCCCGCGCCTGTTGCCATGTGGCGACGGGCCGTTCGTATTTTCCGCAGATCTCGGTTGCGCGCGCCACCAGGGCGGCGTTGGACGGGGCGAGCCTCTCCCGGTCAAGCCGGACATTGTCTTCCAACCCCGTGCGCACATGCCCACCGCTTGAGATTGCCCAGTCATTCAGGATGATCTGGCTGGCGCCGATCCCCGCCGCACACCACGGCGCATCGCCAAACAGCCGCCGGACCGTCTGCACATAGAAATCGAACACATGCCGGTCGGCAGGCATCGCGTTCTTTACCCCCATGACGAACTGGATATAGGGCGCGGCCTTGATCTGGCCATTGGCGTATAGCTCGGCGGCCTTGAAGATATGCGACAAATCGAAGGCTTCGATCTCGGGCTTGACGTTGTATGTCAGCATTTCGCTGGCCAGCCACTCGACCAGATCGGGCGGGTTCTCATAGACCCGGGTGGGGAAATTGTTCGACCCAACCGACAGCGATGCCATGTCGGGCCGGAGCGACAGCATGGCGCCGCGTGCGCGACCCGCGCCCGAACGGCCGCCGGTTGAAAGCTGGACGATCATGCCGGGGCAGTGTTTCTCGATACCCTCCTTCAGGCGGGCAAAGCGTGCCGCATCCGCGGTCGGCTTGCCCGCATCGTCGCGCACATGGCAATGGGCGATGCTGGCGCCCGCCTCGAACGCCGCTTGCGTGCTTTCGACCTGTTCGGCAATGGTGATTGGCACGGCGGGATTATCCGACTTGGTCGGCAAGGAACCCGTGATCGCGACGCAGATGATGCAGGGCTGGTTTTTCACGCTCTCAGACATCGAGGAAAACTGTTTCATCCTCTCCCTGAAGGCGGATATCGAAGCGATAGGCGTTTGCTTCTTTGCGGGCGATCAGGGTTTGGCGGCGGTGCACGTGTTCGATCAGGTTCAGAACCGGATCATCGGCGTTTGCCGCCGCCTCGTCACTGAAATACAGCCGCGTGTTCAGCCCGGTGTTGATACCACGCGCGACCAGCCAAAGGTTGATATGCGGCGCCACCAGGCGGCCATCGCGGCCTTTGGTCGGGCCGGGTTTGATGGTTTCAAAGGACCATTCGCCGGTGTCAAAATCCGATATCACCCGACCCCAGCCGCGAAACCCGTCTTCGACCTCACCAGCGCCAGGATAGATGCCGGCGCTATTGGCCTGCCAGGTTTCGATCAGCACATCCTTGACCGGCGCGCCAGTGCCATCGGTGACAATGCCCTGAATGGTGATGCGCTCGCCCTGTGCATTGGGCCCGCATATATCATGCCCAAGCTCCTGCTGGTACATGTCAAACCCGGCGGCGCCAGGGGCCAGGCCGATATGCACATACGGCCCGGCGGTTTGCGAAGGGGTTTCCTTGAGATAGTCGAGTTTCTGGGTCACGATCAATTCCCCTCGGGCCGGTTTTCAAAGAAGGTGGAGCGTGCCCCGCGCAGGACGATATCGAACTTGTAGGCGATGCTGTCCAGCGGGACCGTTGCGTTCAGGTCCAGCGCCGCCACCAGTTGATCAATGGCACGTTGATCGGCAAGCGAATTGACGATTGGGCATTTTGCGATCAGCGGGTCGCCCTCGAAATACAATTGGGTAATCAGCCGCTGGGCAAAGCCGCTGCCAAAAACCGAAACATGGATATGCGCCGGGCGCCAGGTGTTGGTCCAGTTTCGCCAGGGATAGGCGCCGGGCTTGACCGTGCGAAAGACGTAGGCGCCATCCGCATCGGTCAGGGTGCGGCCGCATCCGCCAAAGTTGGGGTCGATCGGCGCCAGAAAGGTATCGTTCTTGTGGCGATAGCGCCCGCCGGCATTTGCCTGCCAGATTTCAACCAGCGTGTTGGGCACCGGACGGCGGTTTTCATCCAGCACCCGCCCGTGCAGGATGATCCGTTCGCCAATCGGGTCGCCGGTTTTCGCATAGTTGCGGATCAGGTCATTGTCCAACGGGTCAATGTCATTGTGCCCGAATACCGGGCCGGTCATCTCGCTGGGCGAGGATTGCAGCGACAACAGCGCATAGCGCGGCGAGCGGGTAACGCTGCTTTTGTAGTTGGGCGCCAGCGCCGGCGGGTGCCAGGTGCGGTCGCGCTGGTAAAAATCGGTTGTGCGGCTCATGGCTGCTCTCCCTCCATTTGGGCAAATGTCTGCTTGGCCAGCTTTATGGCATGGTTTGCCCGCGGCACGCCCGCATAAATCGCGGCGTGCAGAAATGCCTGCACGATGTCGGCCTGTGAGGCGCCGGTTCTGGCGCAGGCCCGGATGTGCATGGGTATTTCTTCGAAATTTCCCGTGGCCGCCAGCAAGGCCAATGTCAGCATCGACCGCTCGCGCCGGGTGATCGTGTCATCGGCCCAAAGCGTGCCCCAGGCGGCCTCGGTTATCAACGCCTGAAACGGCGCGTCGAATTCTGTGGTCGCAGATTTGGCCCGATCCACATGTGCATCCCCCAAAATCTGGCGGCGAACCGCTTCGCCCTTTGCATATCGCTCTGCCATGCTGCTCTCCGTTCCTGGGCCAGTTAATACGGCAATCCCACATAGTTTTCAGCCATTGCCTTTTGTGCCGCCTGGTTGGTGCGCAAAAAGTCAATTTCGGCCTGTTGTATTTTCAGATCGAACCCGGATTGCTCGGGGAACCGGTGCAGCAGCGAGGAAAACCACCAACTGAACCGCTCGGCCTTCCACACGCGCGCCAGGGCTTTTTGCGAATAGGTATCAATGCCGCCAGAGCTTCCGCTTTCATAGAACTGGCGCAACGCTTGCAAAAGGTAATGCACATCCGAAGACGCGGTGTTCAGCCCCTTGGCCCCGGTAGGCGGCACGATGTGGGCGGCATCGCCACACAGGAACAACCGCCCCCAGCGCATCGGCTCGCTCACAAAAGAGCGCAGCGGGGCGATGGATTTCTCGATCGAAGGGCCGGTGACCAGCTTTTGCGCGAATTCAGGAGGAATCCGGCGCTTAAGCTCTTGCCAGAACGCGGCATCGCTCCAGTCCTCGGGTTTGTCTGAAAGGGGGCACTGGATGTAATAGCGGCTCAGGTTTTCATTGCGCATCGAGCAGAGCGCAAACCCCCGTTCGGAAGCGGCATAAATCAGCTCGTGATTGACCGGGGGCGTTTGCGACAGGATGCCAAGCCAGCCGAACGGATAGACCTTTTCATATTCCCGCCGCACGCCAAGCGGAATGCTCTGTCGGCTGACCCCGTGAAATCCGTCGCATCCGGCGACGAAATCACCGTCGATACGATGCTCTTGCCCGTCGTTCACATAGGTAACAAAGGGCGCGTCAGTTTCGGCGCCATGGATTTTGACATCCTCGGCATTGAACACGATTTTACCGTCCGCGGCCTCGCGCGCCCCATAGAGGTCGCGCGTCACTTCGGTTTGGCCGTACACCACAACCGGCGTGCCGGTATGGCCCTGGAAATCAATGCGGAAAGTTTCGCCGCCATAGGAAACCAGCGTGCCCTTGTGGCGATACCCTTGCGCGTGCAAACGCTCGGCGACCCCGGCTTGTTCCATAAGCTGGACAAAGCCTTTTTCCAGAACACCCGCCCGGATGCGCCCCAGCACATAGTCTTTGGTTTTCCGTTCCAACACGACGCTATCAATACCGTACACATACAATAGCTGTGAAAGCAGCAGACCAGAGGGGCCGCCGCCAATAATGATAACCTGCGTTTGCATGTATCCTCCTGTCCGTGCTTGCGGAAAAGCTACTATGTCGATACGGTTATGTAAAATGACGGTTTTGCCATTATAGTTATCAATATGGACAACTACATGATTGATCGACGGCTCAAGGTGCGCCATCTTCAGGCGTTTATCGAAATCGCCCGCCAGCAAAGCCTGAAGCGCGCTGCCGAAATCCTGCACCTGTCCCAGCCGGCCATCTCCAGAACCTTGAAAGAGCTTGAGGAAATCACCGGCGTTACCTTGCTTGAGCGCAGTCGTGGCGGCGTGGCGCTGACCATCGAGGGCGAGGTATTCCTGCGCCATACCAGCAGTGGCATGGCCGCGCTCGATCAGGCAATGCGCAGCGTATCGGCGTTAAACCAGGGCAAGCAGGGCAGTGTTTCCATCGGCGCCCTGCCCAGTGTCGCGGCCCGCCTTTTGCCGCGGGCTGCGCAGCTATTTGCGCAACGGGCGCCAGATACCATTCTGCATGTCGAGGACGGCCCGCACCACTACCTTGTTGATCATCTGCGGGCCGCCAAGCTTGACCTGGTGATCGGCCGGCTTGGCAAACCCGACACGATGAAGGACATTTCCTTCACACAGCTTTATGTCGAGGATGTGGTGATTGTCTGTGCGCCGGGCCATCCACTGGCACAGGCCACGGCTTTGGCCGAATTATCCGCCTGCCCGGTAATCTACCCATCGCAAAATTCCGCGATCCGCCCGCTGGTTGACCGGATGATGATCGCAAAAGGGGTAGGCGACTTTCCCAAGCGCATTGAGTCGATATCGGCTACATTCGGACGGGGAATTACCCTTGCAAGTGACGCATTCTGGATCATCTCAACCGGGGTGGTCGCCGCGGATATCGCCGAGGGCAGGCTGATTGCCTTGCCGATCAGGACTGAACTGACCGCAGGGCCTATCGGGATCATGGCCCGCGCCGAAGATG
>CAYSBG010000132.1:0-6134 GCA_964429125.1 uncultured Aliiroseovarius sp. | reverse complement strand
ATCCGGCTGGTGCAGGAGAACGACAAGTCGCTGGTGACCAAGATCAACTCGACCCTGGTTAACACCGTGCCGCTCTGGGAAACGCAACTGGCGCAGGCCGTGACCATCCAGCGCTCGGGCGAGGCCGCTGTTGCAGTCAAGGAAGCCACCGACCTGACCAATGAGCTGCTCAAATCCAACGCCGAAAACCTGCGCGAGGCCAACCGCATGGTACGCCAGGAAATGGAACGCGGCGTATTTGACATCGAGGCCATTCGCGACGCAAATCAGAACCTGATTGCCACCCTCGAAGAAAGCCTGCAAATTGCCGATGAAGGCAAGGCGCGCCGGGCCGCCGCCGAAGAAGAGCTGAAGAAAATGGAGGGCGAGTTGAAATCGGTATTGTCAGCCGCCAAAGCCCGCGGCGACGGTGTTGGCGACACGATCGGCACGGCGGTTACGGAGAGCTAGAAACGCATGCGGCATTTGGGCAGATTGGGCGGCGCGATATTGCTGGCAGGGGTGGGCTTGCTGGCAGGCTGTGAACAATCGCTTGCGCCTCCCTCTGCGCCGCCCCCTGCGCCGCGCCCGGAAATCCCGACCCGTAGCCAGGCCTCGTATGAGGCCGAGGCGTATTATGCCCGCGTTCAGCGCAGCCTGTTGACCAACGGCTTGCTGCGCACCGACGGGGGCGGGCCGGATGTGCCCTTCAACGCCCGCACGCTGACCCGGAATTTCCAGCGTATAGCGTTTTATCAGGAATATGCCGAGCGTTCCGGGCGGCTGATTGCGCGGGAAAACGGCTCGCTCCTGCATCGCTGGAATGGGCCGGTGCGTTATCGTATTGTGTACGGGGCAACGGTTGATGCGGCCAATGCCGACAAGGACACCCGGGAAATTCGCCGCTATACCAATCGCTTGTCGCGCCTGACCGGACTGGGATTTTCCCCTGTCGACAGCCAGGCCCGCGCCAATCTGCATATCTTCATCCTCAACGAAGGCGAGCGGCGCCGCCTTGGCTCAACCCTTCGCGCCCTGGTCCCTGGTATCAGCTCGGCCACGGTGGATACGGCCGTCAACATGGACCGCGACACCTATTGCCTGGCCTTTGCCATGACCCCGAACAATAGCGCGACCTACGCCCAGGGCATCATCATTATCCGCGCCGAACACCCTGATCTTCTGCGCCGTTCGTGCATCCACGAAGAGATTGCCCAAGCTATGGGCCTGCCCAATGACAGCCCAACCGCCCGCCCGTCGATCTTTAATGACGATGGCGAATTTGGCCTGCTGACAACCCATGACGAGATGCTTTTACGCATCCTGTATGACCCCCGCCTACGCCCCGGCATGACCGAAACAGCGGCCCGGCCGATTATTGAAACCATTGCCGCCGAATTGATGGGCGGCCCCGTTTAAATTCTTGCCTGTGCACTTCTTTGCCCGGGCATTTCCTTGAAGGAGAAAATCATGGGAATTTTTGATTTCCTTACCGGCGAACTGATCGACGTCATTCATTGGGTTGACGATACCCGCGACACGCTGGTCTGGCGGTTTGAGCGGCGCGATTATGCGATCAAATACGGCGCCAAGCTGACCGTGCGCGAAGGCCAGGCGGCGGTTTTTGTCCACGAAGGCCAACTCGCCGATGTCTTTACCCCCGGACTTTACATGTTGGAGACCAACAACATGCCGGTGCTGACCACGTTGCAAAACTGGGATCATGGTTTCAAGTCGCCGTTCAAGTCGGAAATCTACTTTGTTAACACAACCCGGTTTACCGACCTGAAATGGGGCACCAAGAATCCGATCATGCTGCGCGATTCGGAGTTTGGCCCGACCCGTATCCGCGCCTTTGGCACCTATACGGTACGGGTCATCGACCCGGGCCTGTTCCTGACCGAGATCGTCGGCACAGACGGCGAATTCACCATGGACGAAATCAGCTTTCAGGTGCGCAACATCATCGTGCAGGAGTTTTCCCGGGTGATCGCCGCCTCGGGCATCCCGGTGCTGGACATGGCCGCCAACACCCGCGATCTGGGCAAACTGGTTGCCACCGCCATTTCCGGAGTTGTGGCTGAATACGGGCTGGAGATCCCGGAATTCTATATCGAAAACATCTCGCTTCCCGAAGCGGTCGAGGCCGTATTGGACAAGCGCACCTCGATGGGCATTGCCGGTGACCTGGGCAAGTTCACCCAGTTTTCTGCCGCCGAGGCCATGACCGCCGCAGCCCAGAACCCCACCGGTGGCGGCATGGCCGCAGGCATGGGTATGGGCATGGGCATGGCGATGGCCGGGCAGATGGCACAATCGGGTCCCTGGGGAAGCGCCCCGGCGCCGGCCACCGCACAGCCCGCTGCACAGCCCGCCCCACCGCCGCCCCCGCCGGAACATGTCTGGCATGTGGCCGAGGGGGGCAAAACCACCGGGCCGTTTTCCAAGGCTTCTATGGGGCGCATGGCCCAGGCCGGAGAGCTTTCGCGCGAAAGCTATGTCTGGACTCCCGGTCAGGACGGCTGGAAACGCGCCGAGGATGTGGTCGAACTGGCCCAGCTTTTCACCATACTACCCCCGCCCCCGCCGGGCGCGTGAGCTTATCTGTTGCCAAAGCGTTTCGACTTTGTCGAGACAGGATAATATGTTGAAACGCTCGCACCCTCTTGATGTCGTGGGCGTTTCAAGTTCATGTTGTGCCGCAACAAAAACTCGAAACGCTTTAGATTTCTGGCTGCCGGAGGCATGAAATAAAATGGCTGAAACGCCCGAAGATGTCGAGGTTGCCCCCAAGGAGGAGCACCTGTTTCCCTGCCCGCAATGCGGGGCCGATTTGCGCTTTGACCCCACGACGGGGGGCATGAGCTGTGATTTCTGCGGCTATCAAAGCCCGGTCGACGAAACGCCGCGCAAGGTCGAGGTCATACGCGAGCTTGATTTCCGCGCGGCGCTTGACGCGCGCCTGCCCGAGACGGAAACCATTGAAATACGGTCGTTTTCCTGCCCAAATTGCGGCGCGCAGATTTCCATGGACGAGGCCACCCATGCCTCCGAATGTCCATTCTGCGCCACGCCTATCGTGCTTGACACCGGCAAAAGGCGACAGATCAAACCACGCGGGGTTGTCCCGTTCGCCTTGGAGGAACGCGCCGCGCGCAAAGCGATGAGCGATTGGCTGGGCCGCTTGTGGTTTGCTCCGAACGGCTTGCAGGAATACGCGCGCAAGGGGCGAAAAATGCAAGGGATCTATGTGCCCTTCTGGACCTACGACGCGGATACCAAGTCAAGTTACCGGGGCCAGCGTGGTACCGCTTATTATGTCACCCGCACCGTGACGCGCAACGGCAAGCGCCAGACCATCCGCGAACGAAGAATTCGCTGGCGGTCCGTTTCCGGGCAGGTTGCCCGGTTTTTCGATGATGTACTGGTGCTGGCCTCGCGGTCCCTGCCCAAGAAATACACCGATGCCTTGGAGCCTTGGCAACTGGGCGATCTTGAACCGTTCCGCCCGGAATTCCTCGCTGGATTCATGGCCGAAGGCTACACGGTGGAGCTTGCCGACGGATATACCGAGGCGCGGGCCATCATGGATCAGATCATCCTGCGCGACGTGCGTTTTGACATTGGCGGCGATGAACAGCGGGTGCAGAGCGTGGATACAACGATCCGAGACGTGACCTTCAAACACATTCTTCTGCCTGTGTGGCTGGCCGCTTACAAATACCGCGGCAAGACCTATCGCTTCGTGGTCAACGGGCAGAATGGTAAAGTGCAGGGCGAACGTCCGTATTCGGGATGGAAAATCACCTTTGCCGTGCTGGCTGGCCTGATTATTGCCGGCCTTATCGGCTATTTCGTCGCCCGGAACCAATAGGAACCCGCATGCGCGCCCTTATTCAACGTGTCACCAAAGCACAGGTTGTGGTTAACGGGGTGACCACTGGTGCCATCGGCCCGGGCCTGCTCATTCTGGTTTGCGCCATGCAGGATGACAGCGAGGAAAATGCCCGTGTTCTGGCGGAAAAGATCCGCAAGTTGCGGATTTTTGCCGATGATCAGGGGCGCATGAACCGTTCGCTTGCAGATACCGGCGGCGCGGCGCTGGTGGTCAGTCAATTTACCCTGGCTGCGGACACCTCCCGGGGCAATCGCCCGGGGTTTTCCAGTGCCGCACCACCCGAACAGGGCAAGGATTTGTACGAGTCTTTCAGCGCCCACCTGCGCGGTCTTGGGACCGAAGTGCAGAACGGTATTTTCGGGGCAGACATGGCCGTCAGCCTGACCAATGACGGGCCGGTGACGATCTGGATGGAGCGCTGAAGCGTCCTGCCAGCCCCTGGTGCCTCAGGTTGGTTCACAAAAGCCCCTGCGGACGGCTCAGTAGCCGACGCTTCTGTCCACCAGATACAGCAGTTCTTCGCCTGCTTCGGCCCGGCGAATATTCTCGGCAACCACCAAAGACGCGGTTTCCGGGCGGGTTTCCGAGGCAATATGCGGGGTTACGGTTACCTGGGGATGACCCCAAAAGGGGTGGTCATGCGGCAGCGGTTCGGTTCGAAAAACGTCAAGCGTTGCATGGCCCACCTGGCCTTTGTCCAGTGCGACCAGCAGGGCGTCATCGTCAATCAATGCCCCGCGCCCGGGGTTGATCACCACCGCCCCCTTTGGCAAAAGCGCCAGGGTTTCGCGGTTCAGGATATTCTCTGTCTTGCCAGTCAACGGCAACAAAAGCACGACTATTTCTGCCTGGCGCAGAACCTTTTGCAACCCCTCGCCCCCGGCAAAGCTGGTAATCCCCGGCAGGTCCTTGGCGCTGTTGCTCCAGCCCAGAACCGAAAAGCCTTGCACGGCCAAAGCCGTTGCACAAAACGCGCCCAGCTCTCCCAAGCCAAGCATGGCGACACGCCGATTGCGCGCCAGTGGCGGGATATGTGGTTGCCACAGCGAATCCGTCCGGCAAATATCCGCGTCCATCCCCAGGTGCGCGCGCAGCACATGGCCCGTGACGTAGTCGCGCATACCCTCACGCAAGCCCGGATCAACCATCCGGGTCAACGGCTGGGTCAGGCTTTCGTTATCAATGATACGCTCCACCCCGGCCCAAAGGCTCAGAACCGCGCGGGCGTTTACATAGGGCGTGAAATCCTTGAGCCACCCGGTGGGTGTGTAGAGGATGTAGTCAACGTGTTTGGGGGCAATTTCACGGGCCAGATTGACCGACAATCCGGCTTGCGAAAAAGCCTTGGTCAGAGGATCATGCCAAGCTTCCCATTGGCTGTCGGTGATCGCCGCCAAAACATTCAGCACACCGCTCACTTGAAACGTGCCCTGTGGACATGCGCCGATTGCACAAGCCCGAAACCGAGCAATAGCACCAGCATCGCCGAACCTCCATAGCTGACCAGCGGCAAGGGCACTCCGACCACCGGCGCCAGCCCCATGACCATCGACATGTTAACCGCGAAATAGAAGAAAAACGTTACCGCAATGCCCAACGTCAGAAGCGAGGAATAGCGGTCCTTGTTTCGCAAAGCCGAGATCACGCAAAAGACGATAATCGCCACATACAACGCCAAGAGCGAGGCGCCGCCAAGAAAGCCGAATTCTTCGGCCAAGGTAGTAAAAATGAAGTCCGTGTGCTTTTCCGGCAGAAAATTCAACCGCGTCTGCGTGCCCTGCATATAGCCCCGCCCGGTCCAGCCGCCAGAACCCAGGGCAATTTTCGACTGGGTAATGTGATAGCCGGCCCCCAGCGGGTCGCGCCCGGGGTCCAGAAAGGTGTCGATACGCCCATATTGATAATCCTTGAGCAATTGCCAATCGGTGCCTCGGCTCAGGAAAACCGCAACCACAATCCCGACCACCAGAAAAATCACTGCCAGGAAATAGAACAGGTTCACCCCGGCGAGAAACATCATGGTTCCCCCGCCGGCCAGCATCAGCAGCGCCGTGCCCAGGTCGGGCTGGCGCAGCACCAGCATGGTTGGCAACGCCATGAGCGTCAAAGGCGGCAAGAGCCAAAGCGGTCGCGACACCCGCGACAGATCCAGCCAATCGTAATAGGCGGCCAGCGCCATGACCAGACTGATCTTGGCCAGCTCCGAGGGTTGCAAGCGCATGAAACCAAGGTTGAGCCAACGCTGCGCACCCATGCC
>CAYSBG010000131.1:0-6195 GCA_964429125.1 uncultured Aliiroseovarius sp. | reverse complement strand
TGGACCCGAACTTTCCACTGTTCACCCGGCTGTCCTATATACCTAAATTGCTGCCTTGGCTGGTAAAGTATCTGGGCCACGCAAATGACGCTGATACACGGCGCATTTCTGACGGGCTTTCGGTCATTGTCGGCGACAGTCTGGAGCAGCATCAGGCTTTGACTGCCGGAACCCGGGCGGCGAAATGGGTGCGCGAAAGTGAATATAATTTTGTCTATGATGACCGCGCCGCGTTCGAGGCCGATGCCTATGTCTGGGAATTGCGGCGCAAGGCCGGGTTCGTGCCCACCTTGATCGAAGGGCCAGCCGTGCAGGAGGCCGAGCCGATCCTGTCACCGAATGTCAAGCTGCTGGCGGTTAACAAAAACCACGGCTTCATCCTGAACCCGGCCGCTTATGTCAAAGACCTGGTGGCGCATCTGCAAGAGCTGGGCGGGCGTTTCCTGCAGGCGGAGGTCAAGGATTTCGAGCTGTCCGGCGGTCATATCTCTGCCGTGGACACCGATCAGGGGCGTATGCATTGCGACCGGGCGGTGCTGGCCGCCGGGGTCTGGTCCAAGGCGTTGATGGACAGGCTGGGTCTCCATGTGCCGTTGGAGGCCGAGCGTGGCTATCATGTGATCTACAAGAACCCCAGCGAGGTTCCGCGTAACCCAATGATGCTGACCAGCGGGAAATTCGTTGCGACGGCGATGGAACAAGGGCTAAGGTGTGCGGGTGTTGTCGAGTTTGGGGGAATGGTGGACAGAAAATCCAAAGCGCCGTTAAAGCTATTGCGCAAGAAGGTACGCGAAGTCTTTGCCGAAATGCGGGCCGATCAGGAAGAAGACTGGCTGGGGTTTCGCCCGGCGCCGTCCGATAGCCTGCCGCTGATTGGCGAGGTCGGCGGCACCGGTGTGTTCACCGCCTTTGGACATCATCACATTGGCCTGACCGGCGGGCCAAAGACCGGACGCATGGTGTCTGACATGATCAGCGGTGTTCCGGTCAATGCTGACATGGGCGTCTACGCCCCGGACCGCTTCGGGCGGGCCTGACAACTAAAAAACGTGCATCAACAATAGGGAGATTAAACATGATCGCACTTAAAACCACCTTGAAAGCCGCGGTATCCGCTGTGGCGCTGACCATTGCGGCATCCGCCGCGAATGCCGAAGCCTGGGACATGCCGATGGCGTACTCGGCGTCGAATTTCCATTCGGAAATGGGCGTGGTGTTTGCCGACAAGGTGCGCGAATACACCGGCGGGGATATCGACATTACCGTGCATCCGGGCGGCTCGCTGTTCAAGGGCGGCGAGATCAAGCGCGCTATCCAGACCGGCCAGGTGCCAATCGGTGAACGCTTCATGTCGGCACATGCCAACGAAGCCCCGCTTCTGGGCTGGGACAACCTGCCGTTCGTTGCCACCACCTATGCCCAGAACGAAGCGCTTTGGAACGCGGCCAAGGATGCGGTCAACGCACAATTGGCAGATCTGAACCTAGTGGTATTGTATACATGCCCTTGGCCGGGTCAGGGGTTCTATTTCAACAAGGAAGTGAACTCCTCGGCCGACACCCAAGGCGTCAAGTTCCGTTCGTATAACACCGCGACCGCAACTTTCGCCGAGGCGCTGGGCATGGTGCCGGTTCAGGTCGAAGCGGCCGAGCTGAGCCAGGCGCTGGCAACCGGGGTGGCCGAGGCGTTCATCTCGTCGGGCTCTACCGGTTACGATCGCAAGGTGTGGGAGCATCTGACCCATTACTACAAGGTCAATGCCTGGATGCCGCGCAACTATGTGATGGTCAACAAGGGTATCTGGGAGGGGCTGAGCGCCGAAACCCAGGCGCAGATCCAGCAAGCCGCCGATGAAACCGGCGCGGCCTGTGCGGCGAAATCCGAAGAGTTGGCCAATTGGTATTTCGAGCAGCTTGAGGCCAACGGCATGAGCGTGGTTGACGCCAGCCCGGAGTTCCTGGCCGAGCTGAAGGCGATTGGCGAAAAGATGACCGCTGACTGGCTGGAGCAGACCGGCGAGCAGGGTCAGGCGATCCTTGACGCCTACCACAATATGTAAACCGAGCGGCGCGGCCTCCGCAGAAGGGGCCGCGCCACCACGCCCGATCAGGCGCGATTTTCCGGGGAGGGAAATGTGAGAGACTGGCAACCATTTCTGGGCCTGCCCTTGTGGGTGTGGCTGTTCATATTTCCAATGTTGTTCGCCATGGCCTGCTTCGTCCGGCGCGACACGGCCAAGCGTTTGCTGGCCCCGGTCTGGCGATTTCTGGACCGGGTTTATACGGCTTCCGGCGCGGTTTCGGCGCTGTGCATGATGTTGATACTGGCGCTCATCGTGGCGCAGATGATTGCCCGCTGGTCCGGCCTGACCTTTCCCGGCTCAACCGAATACGCAGGTTACGCTATGGCGGCGACATCGTTTTTTGCCTTGGCCTATGCCTTCGTCAAAGGCAGCCATATTCGGGTATCGATTTTTCTGAATATCGGCCCGCGAACACGCTTTGGGCTGGACGTGGTGGCAACATTGATCGCCGCAGTTACCGCCACCTATTTCGCCCGTTATGCGGTGAAAACCAATTTAATGTCGGTGATGTTGAATGACCGCACCCAAGGGCAGGACTTTACCCCGGAATGGGTGATCTCGTTCTTTCGCATGTTCGCCAATGCCCCGTCAAAATGGGGGGATATCTGGGCCGGCAGCGGCGAGGGCTGGGTCTATACGCCAATCTGGCTACCGCAGGTTCCCATGTCCATCGGCACCATCCTGCTGGCCATCGCGTTGTGGGATTCGCTTACCCGCCTGTTGGTCAATGGCGAAACAAGCATCAAAGGCGAGGCCATCGAATGAACGAGCTATACGCGACGCTGATTTTTCTTTTCGTGCTGTTTGGCCTGCTGGGTGGGTCGGTCTGGATCGGCCTGGCGCTGATGGGCGTCGCCTGGGTCGGGATGGAATTGTTCACCACGCGCCCGGCCGGGGACGCGATGATCACCACCATCTGGACCGGCGCGTCGTCCTGGACATTGACCGCGCTACCGCTGTTCATATGGATGGGCGAGATCCTGTATCGAACGCGATTATCCGAAGACATGTTTCGCGGGTTGGCGCCGTGGATGCGGTTCCTGCCCGGCGGATTGCTCCACACCAATATCGCCGGATGCACGATTTTTGCCGCCGTGTCTGGCTCGTCCGCCGCGACCCTGACCACGGTTGGCAAAATGTCGATCCCCGAGCTGCGCAAACGGGGCTATCCCGAGCATATGATCATCGGCACCCTCGCCGGGGCGGCCACCTTGGGCCTGATGATCCCGCCCAGCCTGACGTTGATCGTCTATGGCGTCACCATCAATGAAAGCATTACCAAGCTGTTCATGGCGGGGGTGATACCGGGGCTGATGCTGGCCGGGCTGTTCATGCTGTACATTACCGGCTGGCATTTCCTGTCCAAGGGCGAGCGCCCCATTCCAGAGCCGAAGATGCGCCTTGGCCAGATGTTCGCCGAAAGCCGTTTTCTGGTGCCGGTGCTGGCATTGGTTTCGGTGGTGATCGGTTCGATGTACCTGGGCTATGCCACTGCGACCGAGGCTGCCGCTGTCGGGGTGATCGGCTCGCTGGCATTGGCGGCGATGCAGGGGTCGTTGTCATGGTCCACTTTTACCGCTTCGCTGATGGGGGCCACGCGGACCTCGGCGATGATCTCGCTGATCCTCATGGGCGCGTTTTTCCTGTCGCTGTCGATGGGCTTTACCGGGCTGCCGCGGGCCTTGGCCAACTGGATCGACTCAATGCAGATGTCGCCCTTGATGCTGATCGTCGCGTTGACCATTTTCTACGTGTTTCTTGGCATGTTCCTTGACGGGATATCCTCGGTGGTGCTGACCATGGCGATTGTCGAGCCAATGATCCGCCAGGCCGGTATCGACGTGATCTGGTTTGGTATTTTCATTGTCGTGGTGGTCGAGATGGCTCAGGTTACCCCACCGATCGGCTTCAACCTGTTCGTGCTGCAAGGCATGACCCGGCACGAGATTTCCTACATCGCCAAAACCGCCCTGCCGATGGTCGGCCTGATGCTGTTGATGGTGGTTATCCTGGTCACCTGGCCCGAAATCGCCACGTGGCTGCCCGACAATCTTCAGCAGGCGCCAGGAGGGTAGGCGCGCGGGCAAGCACGCTGATCCACACAAAAGGCCCCCGTTGAACCGGGGGCCTTGGTCGTTTTCCGGGGGCTGGTTCAGTCGAGCTCTTCGGGAAGAACCAGGTTCAGCACAATCGCGATGATCGCGGCGGGAAGCAGGCCGGTGGCCATCAGTTTGACCACCATATCCGGCAGGAACTTCATGGCGTCCGGTTGCTGCGCCATCCCCAGGCCGATGGTAAGGGCAAGGGCAAAGATCACCATGTTGCGCTTGTTCCATTTTACATCCGACAGCATGTTGATGCCCGCCGAGGCGACCATGCCGAACATCACAATCACACCGCCACCAAGGACCGGGAAGGGCACGGTGTTGATATAGGCGGCGATCTTGGGGCTAAGCCCGCAGATGATCAGGAACACCGCGCCGATGGTCACGACATGGCGACTCATCACTCCGGTCATGGCGACCAGGCCGACATTCTGGCTGAACGAGGTGTTGGGCAGAGCGCCAAAAACACCGGCAAGCGCGGTGCCCAGACCATCGGCAAAGGTCGCGCCGGTGATCTCGTCGTTGGTGGCTTCGCGGCCTGCGCCACCTTTGGTGATGCCGGAAACGTCGCCCACGGTTTCTACCGCCGAGACAAAGGCCATCAGGCACATGCCGACAACGATGGTCCAGTTGATGTCCCAGCCAAATTTGAACGGTACCGGCGCGCCGAAAGCCGAGGCAAAGCCAACCTTGTCAAAGGACACCAGCCCGAACGCGAACCAGGCAACCAGATACCCGGAGACCATGCCGATCAGAACCGCGGCTGTGGACAGGAACCCCTTGAAGAAGAACTTGACCGCAAGGGTGACAATAATCACCACGAACGCCACGGTCCAGTTGGCGCCGCCGCCCCAGGTGGGTTTGGACATGTTGAAGTCGCCCGCGCCACCAGCCGCATATTGGATGCCGACCTTGATCAGCAACAGACCGATCATCAGCACGATCAGGCCGGTGACCAGCGGCGGCAGGGCAAAGCGGATCTTGCCGATGACGAAGCCAAGGCAGAAATGAAAAAGCCCGCCCAGAACCACGCCGGTGGCCAGCCCTTCCATCCCGGCGACACCTGCCCCGGCAACCGCCGGGATCATTACCGGCAAAAACGCAAAGCTGGTGCCTTGGACGATCGGCAAGCGGGCGCCAACCGGGCCCATGCCGATGGTTTGAATCAGCGTGGCAACACCGGCAAACAGGATCGACATCTGGATCATGTAGTTGAGGGTCGGAATGTCTGCGCCCGGCGCCCCAAAGCCAAAGCCGGCGACCGAAGCGATGATGATCGCCGGGGTCACGTTCGAGGCAAACATCGCCAATACATGTTGCAGTCCCAGGGGAACCGCCTGGCCAATCGGCGGCATATAATTGGGGTCCTTCAGGTTCACCCCTCCTGTCGTGTCAGTCATGTCTTCTCCCTTCGTTGATTTCACCCGTTTGCCGGGCCTCTCTCATTTTGGCTGCGAGACAACCAATTTCGGTGCCTCAAGCCAGTACTCCTCCAGGTTTTTCCCCTCACCGATCCAGTCGACGACGGCAAATCTGGCAGGTGTTCCAAGCGGGGTCAGCACGCCGTGCCATGTCCCGCGATGATAATTGACCCCTTGCCCCGGGGCGGCGATGAATGCGCGCGGCATGCCGGGTTTGCCGCCCTCGTCGGGGGCGACCGTAACCAACCACGGCTCGGCCTGCATGGGAATGAACGCCTGGCTGCCCAGCGGATGGCGCTCCAGCATCGACATTTCATACGGGAGGCTTTGACCAACCGCGAAAACGGTGGAAAGCCCGGCACGCCCCGGCGCAAGGCAGTCAATATGGCCCCGGTCATGAAAGCGTTTGGCATCCCCGCCATTGATCTCGAAATCTGCCGCGCCGCTGGTATCCAGCACGTCGCCAAACGGGGCAAAAGCCTCCCGGGTCAGCGGTTCGGTTACTATGGTTCTGCGTGCGCTCATGGCAAGGTCAGCTCCGGATGACGGTTCATATCCTTGTATAACAAATAGCGAAACGGCCCGA
>CAYSBG010000130.1:0-6216 GCA_964429125.1 uncultured Aliiroseovarius sp. | reverse complement strand
TGAGCGATGTCAGCGTCTGATTAAGGCGCCCTCCCAAAAAACCAACACCAAGAATCAGCGGCGCGGTAACCACTCGCAAGACCTTGGCGAAATCGGTGCTGTCTTGTTCGTCGATCTGACAAATCTGATCGGGCGAAAACGATGCGCGCACTGAACAATCAAGCGAGTCGATATCGCCAATAACCAGCTCTGGCGCCCGTCCCCAGGCCAATGCCTGGGTCGCACCGCCATCGGCCGCCACAAGGCGCGGCGCAATTCTTAACGCTTCCTCAAGGGTTTCGCGCCTACACTCGCCCCCGCCGATAAGGGTTACATTGTCTCTGAATTGGAAATCTTGCTCTAACATGCTATCCATTGTCTCGAATTTGGAAACTGGCCACATTCCCGCCGCGAAAAAATACCGGGTTTATCGCGAAATCGTGCAATTTGCCGACTGGTTTCATGGTAAACATATCCTTGCTGGATCGGGGGAGAAAGCGAGAAGAAGATGGTGAGTGCGAGTAAAATCCTTACGGTATCTTATGGCACGTTTTCGTGCACCCTTGAGGGTTTTGACGACCCATTTTCGACGATGCGGTCGATTGCGGAGTATTTCCGCGACCTGGCTGCGGATGATCGCTATTTTGGTGCCGAACCGCCAACGCCGGACGCCGAAATGCTCCACCGTATTGCCGAGCGCGAACTGCGCCGGCCGGTTGAAGCGCGTATTGAGGATAATAATGTCATCCTGCGCCAATCGGAAGAAACCGCCGCAGAAGATGTGGCACCGGGCGCTGAAATGGTGATTGACGAGACCGCTCTGGAGGTCGAAGCAGCAGCACCGACGCAAAACGAAACCAAGGACGCCGATGCACAAGGCGCTGAAGCTCCGGCCAAGCCCAAACGCACCAAAGCCCAGCGCAAAGCCGCACGGCAGGCGAAACAGGCGAAAAAGAACCGCAAGCAACGCCAGGCGGCAAAAGAAGCACGTCGGCAGGCGGAAAAGGCCGCCCAAACGCAGGCTGCTCAAGCCAAAACTGCGCCGAGCAAAGCGGCGGGAGTAGCTGTGTCGGAAATCGCAACCGACGACGCTGGTCAGAAACCCGGATCAGAGCCAGCCGAGCCGCAAGATGCCCACGCTGACACACCTGCTGACCTTGGCCAATCCCAGGGCACCGATCTGAGCGATGCGTCGATTGCCGCGAAATTGATGCGCATTCGCGCGGTCGTCGAAAACGACCAGCCGGAAAGCGACAACGACCCGTTGGACGGGACGCAGAGCGATGATTTTTATGCTTCGATCCGCGACGAGGCCGCAGAGGAGGCGGGCCTTCTGGATGCGGACCTGCGTGAGGGCGTGTTGAAAAAGCCCGCACAGGAAGATGTAGAGACAGATTCCCAGCTAAAAGCCGAGACCGAAACAGATGATGGGCTATTGGCCCGAATCGCCGACGCGACTGATGGTATTGAGGAGACCCCGCAATCCCTGGAACAAGAAGCAGCCAGCGACCAGGGGAATGACGATGATGATGATTTCCTCGGCAAAAACGCGTTTTCGGATGCTCCAGAGGACGAAGAAAAGCCGCGGCAAGGCGCCAGGCGCGACACTCCCGTAGCGATTGCCCGGGTGATGAAAGTTCGCAAAACGCAACCGGGGCAATCCCGACCACAAAAGGCACCCGAAAACCACGGGCGCACCAATGATGCCTCCAAATCGGAGGGGCCGGCAACACCAACACCAGAAAGCTCTCTTTCAGACGAAGATGAAGCCGCATTGATGGCCGAACTGGCCGAAGTGGAACGCGAAACCTCCAAGAACGCTCCTGCGGACGGCACCAATAATGCAAGCCCGCAAGCCCGCACAGCCTTTGACGACGGCGATATTGCCGGCGCCGATGCGATTGAGCGTATCCTTGCGGAAACCGATGCCAAGTTGATGAGCGACGAAGCCAATCAACGTCGTGCCTCGATCGCGCATTTGCGCGCCGCCGTGCAGGCCAAGCGCGCCGAAGGCGACAACAGCACTGACGATGCCGAAAGCCAGCAAGACACGTACCGCGAAGATCTGGTCGAAGTTGTGCGTCCACGCCGCCCTGCGCGTGGCGAAAAAGCAGCGCGTCGTCTGGCGCCGTTGGTTTTGGTTTCCGAACAACGCATAGACAGCAAAGACGCTCCTGAAGCCCCAGGTAAAGCCCCAGCCGCGAAAGTGGCGGTCCGGCCGCGGCGTGTTCACGTCAAAACAGAGGCTGCGGCTGGCGAATCCACACAAACCCCGGTGCAGGCGTTTTCTGCATTTCTGGTAGAAAAGGATGCCTCAAGCGCCGAGGAATTGCTTGAAGCCGCTGCGGCATTCCGCATTTTTGTCGGAGGCCAGGAAACATTCTCGCGCCCGCAAGTCATGGGCTTGGTTCTCAAGGCCGAGCATGCCGGTAAATTTACTCGCGAAGATGGATTGCGCGCTTTCGGCAAGCTGATCCGCGACGGGGTGATCCGCAAAATCCAGCGCGGGCGCTATACGATCTCGGAAAACACCCGGTTTCGCCCGGATCCAGCGCGGGCAAGCGCCTGATCGTTAAGAAAACTCCGGTAAATATGGGGCGGGCCAAAGGGTCCGCCTCTTTTCTTCGTGGAATAATCAGTCGTTGTCGCACGGCTCCGGGTCATGCGGATAGCTATCTGGATCGACATCCGGATCAGGTTTTCCAACGCCGTAAAACAGACGTTTAAACGGCAGCGCCCATAGAAACCCAAGGCCAATATAGACGGTCAATTCGAGCAGAATTGGCGGGCGGTCGAACAGTGTAACGATCTTGATCGCCGCCACGATATAGAGCGGCAACCACACCAGAAGAACCAACATGGCAAGACGTTTGCGGACTTTGTAGGAAAGGGCCATGGGTCAGTCCTGAAATGGGTCGGTGACAAGGATTGTGTCGTCACGTTCGGGGCTGGTTGACAAAAGCGCGACCGGGCAGTCGATCAATTCCTCGACCCGACGCACATATTTGATCGCCGCCGCGGGCAGATCGGCCCAACTTCTTGCGCCCTCGGTGGTTTCACTCCAGCCATCCATTTCCTCATAAATCGGCACCGCCCTTGCCTGCTCGTCCGCCGCCGTGGGCAGATAATCAAGCCGCTTGCCATCCAACTCATAGGCAACACAGATTTTCAGGGTGTCAAAGCCATCAAGCACGTCAAGTTTGGTCAGGGCAATTCCGTTAATACCGGATAGCGCACAGGTCTGGCGCACCAACACCGCATCAAACCAACCGCACCGACGTTTGCGCCCGGTGGTAGTGCCGAATTCGTGGCCGCGTTCGCCCAGCATTTGCCCGTCGTCGTCAAACAATTCGGTCGGAAACGGCCCTTCGCCGACCCGGGTGGTATAGGCCTTGACGATGCCCAGCACAAAATCAATCGCTCCAGGCCCCATGCCGGTGCCGGTCGAGGCTTGCCCGGCAATAACGTTGGAGGAAGTGACAAACGGATAGGTGCCGAAATCAATGTCGAGCAACGCGCCCTGCGCGCCCTCAAACAAAATGCGGCGCCCGGATTTGCGTTTCTCGTTCAGGACTTTCCAAACCGGCCCGGCAAATCTGAGGATCTCCGGGGCAATCTTGGTCAATTGAGCGATCAAGGCCGCGCGGTCAATCGGCTCAAGGCCAAGCCCTTTGCGCAGAGCATTGTGGTGGACCAAAGCCCGGTCGACCCGGAGGTTAAGTGTAGCCGGATCAGCCAGATCGGCAACCCGGATCACCCGGCGGCCGACCTTGTCTTCGTAACACGGGCCGATGCCGCGCCCGGTGGTGCCGATGCGTGCGACCGAATTCTGCCCCTCGCGTGCGCGGTCCAGCTCGCCATGAAACGGCAGGATCAACGGTGTGTTTTCGGCAATCATCAGCGTCTCGGGTGTAATGTCGACACCCTGCTCACGCAGCCCCTTGATTTCATTTATCAGGTGCCACGGATCCAGAACAACGCCGTTGCCGATCACACTTAGCTTGCCGCCGCGCACCACGCCCGAGGGCAACGCGTGGAGTTTGTAAACTTCGCCTTCAATAACCAGCGTATGTCCTGCATTATGCCCGCCCTGAAAACGTGCAATCACATCGGCCCGCTCAGAAAGCCAGTCAACAATCTTGCCTTTGCCCTCGTCGCCCCATTGGGCGCCCACGACTACCACGTTGGCCATGCTTTTCTCCTGAATTGGCGTGCCCCGCGCCGGTATAGCGGCCTCTGCGCGCCCTTGGAACAGCTATTTCGCGCAAATCGACGCGCCGGGCTGGACAGCGGGCGCCTGTTTGGTGCATTTCTTGGCAAAAAGGGTTTGGTCATGGGTATTTTCTTCCGCTGGTTGTTTGCCTTCCTTTTGGTTGCGGCAACATTCAACCCGACGCCGTGGAACTACACGCGTTGGGCGGTAGACAATTATGCCAGCGAAACACCGATTACCGTGCTGCTTGGTCTGATCCTGCTGATCTGCTATGTGATCTATATTCGTGCCACCCTGCGCTCGATCGGGGCTTTTGGCATTTCCCTCGTGGTGGCGGTGGTGGCGGCCCTGATTTGGGTTTTGATTGATCAGGGGCTGCTGACGCTTGAAAACAGCGACGTGAATATGTGGCTGGGAATATTCGCTTTGTCCGTGGTGTTGGGTATTGGGCTTAGCTGGTCGATTGTACGCCGCTCTCTGTCCGGGCAATTGGACGTTGATGATTGGGATGACGAATAATACACAAGGTAGGCAGATTGCCTACAGCTCGCCACCAAAAGGGGTTGCGGGCTTGACGCACAGCGCTTAGATACGAGCGGTCAACAAAACTTGGGCCACATTCATGGAAACCGTCATTCTTACCATCCTGCTGATTTTCGCGATTGCGTTGATCGGAATAGTCCTGTTGCAGCGCTCTGAAGGGGGCGGGCTGGGGCTTGGCGGTGGTGGCGGCGGCGGCGTGATGTCGGCGCGTGGTGCCGCATCGGTTTTGGCCAAGGCGACCTGGTTTCTTGGCGCCGGTTTCTTTGTTGCGGCGATGGCGTTGACAGTGATCTCGGCCAGGAATGCGGCAAATTCTTCCGTGGTTGGCAGTGGCGACATTCCCGCGGCCGAAGCTCCGGCACTTCCCGGCAACCTGACATTGCCCTCCGGTACCGACTTTACCCCAGCTCCGGATGTCGGCGACCTGATGCCGCCGGTTGCAGACGAACCGATCACCCCACCGCCCGCCGAATAATACCAGAAATAGAGGCGCGCAGGTTTTCTGCCGCATTATCTGGGGTCGCCATTGCGTGGCCCGGCGAATCCGGTTATCTCTTGAATCCCGTGAGGGAGAGAGTCGCGGCGCTGCGAATCCGGGTACTTTTTCCAGTCAAAACGAGCATCACGGGAGTGGCCTGCCATGGCACGATATATCTTTATTACAGGCGGTGTGGTCTCTTCTTTGGGCAAGGGATTGACCTCTGCGGCCCTTGGCGCGCTCCTGCAGGCACGCGGCTTTTCGGTACGTTTGCGTAAACTTGACCCCTATTTGAACGTTGATCCCGGCACCATGAGCCCGTTTGAACACGGCGAGGTGTTTGTCACCGATGATGGGGCGGAAACCGACCTAGACCTTGGCCATTATGAGCGCTTCACCGGCGTTGCCGCGCGGTCCACCGATTCGGTCAGCTCCGGGCGGATATATTCTACGGTTCTGGAAAAGGAGCGCCGTGGTGATTATTTGGGCAAGACCATTCAAGTGATCCCGCATGTTACCAATGAGATCAAGGATTTCATCAATATCGGCGATGACGAGGTTGACTTTCAGCTCTGTGAAATCGGTGGCACGGTGGGTGATATCGAGGCGTTGCCGTTTTTTGAGGCAATCCGCCAGTTCAGCCAGGACAAGGCGCCGGGGCAGTGCATTTTCATGCATCTGACGCTACTGCCGTATGTGGCCGCAGCAGGCGAATTGAAAACCAAACCGACCCAGCACTCGATCAAAGAACTGCGCTCAATCGGCATCGCACCGGACATTCTGGTCTGTCGCTCAGAGCATCCGATCCCGGAAAAGGAGCGTGCCAAGATCGCGTTGTTTACCAATGTGCGGCGCGGCGCGGTGATCCCTGCATATGACCTGAAGTCAATTTACGAAGCACCGATGGCCTATCATGATGTCGGGCTGGATCAGGCAGTACTGGATGCCTTCCAGATCAGCCCGGCGCCTAAACCGGACCTGACCCGTTGGCGTGATGTGGAGG
>CAYSBG010000129.1:0-6245 GCA_964429125.1 uncultured Aliiroseovarius sp. | reverse complement strand
ATGGCCTGTTCGGCGGTAAAGCCCGCCGGCAGCTTCTGCACCACCCGCGCAGGCAAGCGCTGATACTGGCTATAGCCACCCCAGAGCGTTTCCGACAGGCCAAAGCCGTTGACCAGCACCGTGTCGCCGGGGCTGAAATCGCCGGTCGCGCTCTCCACCACTTCCCCGGCCAGGTCAATACCCAGCACCATGGGAAAGGCGCGGATGATCGGCGCCTTGCCCGTGATCGCCAGCGCGTCCTTGTAATTCAGCGCCGAGTGGCTGACCCGCACCAGAACCTCGCCTTCGGGCAGGTCGGCAAGGGGAATATCCTCAAACGCGGTGGCATATTTGCGCCCCTCTGTCTGGCGGGCAACAAGGGCGCGGGTGGTGTCGGATTTGGTCATGAGAGCCTCGCTATTGGATTTCCCGACGAGGGTGCGCGCGCGCCCGGCCAGCGTCAAGGCGGCTAACGTAACGTCACCAGCCAGTAAGGGCCGGGAAACCGCTTTCGATCAACCCAACCCTGTCAGAAACCTGGGGCCATGGCATAGACCTAGAAATCGACCTCGATAGCGACGCCATTGCGCACGGCCAGACGCACCGCCTCGGAGGCCACCGCAAGATCCTGCAGCCCAACGCCGGTGCCGTCAAACAAGGTCAGTTCGTCCTGCGAGCTTCGGCCAATATGGGTGCCATTTATCACCGCACCCAACTCGCATATATCGTCCTTGGCAAGGATGCCCTCGTTTACCGCATGTTGGCATTCGCCGATGCTGATCGCCTGAGCAACTTCGTCTGTAAAGACCGATGCCCTGGCGACCAATGCTGCTTCAAGCTCCTGTTTGCCTTTGGTATCCGTGCCCATGCAGGCGATATGAGTGCCACCGGAAACCTGCGCATCGTGCAAGATGGCGGCCTGACTGGAGGTGATGGAAATAATCACATCTGCCTCACTGCCGATTTCTTCAAGGCTCGCCTTTGCAAATGGCAGCCCCAGATCGGCCGCAGTTTCCGCCAGACGGCTTAACATTTCCGGGTGATAATTCCAGCCGATGACCTTGGTGAAATCCCGCTGCTCCACAGCAGCGCGCATCTGAAAGGCCGATTGATGCCCGGCGCCGATCATTCCCAGAACTTTCGCGTTCGTCGGCGCCAGATGCTTGATGGATACCGCCGAAGCTGCGGCGGTGCGCAGAGCGGTCAAGAGGTTTCCACCAACCAGCGCTTTCACCTTGCCGGTATCGGCGTCAAACAGAACGACCGTGCTTTGATGGTTGGTCAGGCCCCTGGTTTCGTTTCCGGGCCAGTAGCCGCCGGATTTCAGGCCCAGGGCCAGCGACTTGCGGTCAAATCCCGATTTGAACCCGTATAGCGCATCCGCGTGGCCGATGGCCTCGCGGATCACGGGGAAATTATAGGCGTCTTTGCTGGACATGGCGGCAAAAACCGCTTCAACCGCTGCAAAAGACGTGTTTCGGTCAACAAGACCGGCGATTTCCTTTTCGGGGACAATGATCATATCAATACGCCTTGCCACGGGCCGAGACCGGCCAAACCGTTTCGACCTTGCCGTTTCGCACGCCGACATACCAATCGTGTACATTGCAGGTTGGGTCGCAATGGCCCGGCACCAGGCGCAGCTTGTCATTCACCCCTAACGCCTGGTTCGGGTCTTCGACGACGCCATGCTCGTCGGAACACTTGATGTATTTCACCCCTTCCGGGCCCTTGAAAACCACCGGCAGGCCGCTATCCACCGATTGCGCCTTCAGCCCGGCATCGACAATTGCCTTGTCGGCCTTGGAGTGGCTCATGACCGAGGTCAGAAGGAACAACGCGTTTTCCCATTCGCCGTCGTCAATACGCTTGCCGTTCTGATCGAGGATACGGCCATAATCGGCGTCCATGAAGGCATATGAACCGCATTGCATTTCATTGTAAACGCCGGAATTTCCCTCGAAATAATACGAGCCAGTGCCCGCCCCGCCAACAATGTCGCACTCCAGCCCCTGGGCTTTCAACGCCGTCATCGCGTCGCGCACCATGTCGATGGCAATGTCCACTTTCTCTTTGCGGTCCTGATACAGGTCCATATGCTGCATCGCCCCCTGATATGCCTGAATGCCGGCAAAGCGGAGGTTTTCGGCGCTGTCGATCAGCTTGGCAATGTTGACCACATCCTGGCTGGTACTGACCCCGCAACGCCCGGCGCCCACATCAATCTCGACCAGGCATTCCAGGGTCGTGCCATGCTTCTGCGCCGCAGCGGCAAGGTCTGCGACGTTCGCCGGGTCATCCACACAGACCAGGATCCGCGCGCCCAGCTTGGGCATCCGCGCCAGACGGTCAATTTTTGCCGGGTCGCGCACCTGATTGGAAACCATCACATCCTTGATGCCACCGCGCACGAAAACCTCGGCCTCGCTGACCTTTTGACAGCACACGCCAACCGCTCCGCCAAGGCTCTCCTGCAACTTCAGCACATCAACCGATTTGTGCATCTTTCCGTGCGCACGATGGCGCACGCCCATCTCTGCGCACAAATCGCCCATTTTCTTCACGTTGCGCTCCAACGCATCCAGGTCCAGCACAAGGCAGGGGGTTTGAATGTCTGCTTCGTCCATGCCCGGCTTGGCGGGAATGTCGTATCCTACGTCGTAATCATCAAGGTTTATCGGTTTGTTCATGTTACCTCTCCGTCCATGGCAGGTGGTCCAGATCCACATTCCCGCCGGTTAGTATGATCCCTATGCGTTTGCCCGCGAAAATCTCCTGGTTTTTGAGGATGGTGGCCAGCGGCACCGCGCTGCTTGGCTCCACCACTATTTTCATCCGCTTCCAGATCAGTTTCATCGCCTCGATGATCTCGTTTTCGGTGGCGACCAGAATGTCGGTCACATGGTTTTGCACAAAATGCCAGGTCAATTCCTTCAGCGGCACTTTCAGCCCGTCGGCCACGGTTTCCGGCGCATCATCGGCGATGATATGCCCGGCTTTGAAGCTGCGCGCCGCGTCATCGGCATTGAGTGGCTCGGCGGCAAAAACCCGGATATCCGGCGCAAGGTTGGAAAGCGTCAGGCAGGTGCCAGAGATCATCCCGCCACCCCCAATCGGTGCGACCACCGCTTCCAGCCCCTCAACCTGCTCAATCAGCTCAGCACTACATGTCGCTTGGCCGGCAATCACCCGGTGGTCATTATAGGGGTGAACGAATTCGGCGCCGGTTTCGGCTTCGACCTGCGCGAACACCGCTTCCCGGCTACTGGTGCTTGGCTCACATTCGGTAATGATCCCACCATAGCCCCGCACGGCATCCTTCTTGGCCTGGGGCGCGGTACGCGGCATGACCACATGACAAGGAATACCCCGCCGGCCCGCCGCATAAGACAGGCTAAGCGCGTGGTTTCCCGAACTATGGGTGGCTACGCCTTTTTCCAACATGTCTTCAGGCAAACCAAAAACGGCATTACAGGCCCCGCGTACCTTGAAGGCGCCGGCTTTCTGGAAATTCTCGCATTTGAAGAACACCTCGGCACCGGTCAGGGCGTTGAGAAATTGCGAGGTCAGCACCGGCGTGCGGTGGATGTGCGGCGCCACGCGTTCGCGTGCCAGCTTCATGTCGTCCAGCGTCGGGATATACATCGTCTAAACTCCTTGCCGATACACAGCCTGCGCCGCGGCGACACCGGCACCAGGTTGCAGGTCAATGCCGAGATCGGCCATGGCCATTTCCGCCGTCGCCACCGCCAAAAGCGCCATAGCCTCGGTCAGGCTGCCCAAATGGCCAATGCGGAAAACCTTGCCCGAGAGCTGTCCCAGACCGCCCCCAAACGAAACCCCATATCGGTCGGCCGCATGTGCGGTAAGCGCATTGCCATCAATACCTTCAGGCAGCACAATTGCGGTCACCGAATCCGAATAGGTGCTGGCGTCCACTGCGCAAATCTCAAGCTCCCAGGCGTGGACGGCGGCGCGCACCCCATTGGCGATATGGCGATGGCGGGCAAAAACCGCCTCCAGCCCCTCCTCAAGCAACATCCCCGCAGCAATGCCCAGCCCATTGAGCATGCCGACAACCGGAGTGTAAGGATAGCCGCTATCGCCAAGGTTGTTGATCATGTCGGGGATGTCATAATAATAGCGCGGAAGGGTAGGACGCCCCATCAGGCCAAGTGCTTTTTGGCTTACCCCAACGATCGCCAGCCCCGCAGGCAGCATAAATCCCTTTTGCGACCCGGTAACCGCAAGGTCCACGCCCCATTCATCCATTCTGAAATCCATCGAGCCGATCGAGCTGACACCATCCACCAGCAATAGCGCCGGATGATCAACCGCATCCATTGCAGCCCGAACAGCGGCAACATCGCTGACAACGCCCGTGGCGGTCTCGTTATGGGTTACCAGAACCGCCTTGATTTCATGGCCGGTGTCAGCGGCAAGCGTTTGGGCATATGCCGTTACCGGGCAAGCCATGCCCCAGGTCACGTCATGCACAACCATGTCCAGGCCATGGCGTTCACACATATCAATCCACTTGGCTGAAAACATGCCCTGCTGCGCCGCCAGTACTTTGTCCCCGAGGGCCAGAGTATTGCTGATTGCCGCCTCCCAACCCAAAGTGCCAGAGCCGGGGAAAACGGCTATCTCGCCGGTTTGGGTTTTCAGCACCTGCTTAACCGCCGCTAGGGCCGGTTGGATTATCCCGGCAAAATCTCCGGAACGATGGTCCATTGTTGCAATATCAACCGCCTTGCGGACCCGATCAGGAATATTGGTCGGACCAGGAATGAAAATGGGGTTCTGCATATGCATGTGATTCTCGTTCGGTTTGATCTGTTGGCAAGGCGAGGTCATTGTATCTTGAAGAAAAGATTTATCAATTTTTCTGCAAAATAGTTTCAAAAATGGTATAAAATGCTTAAGTATCAGATAATATTCAGGTATTATTTTTTCACTTTTTCCATAACATTATTGGAAATATTTTTTATAATTGACCAAACCGTTCTGGGAGCAAAATTGTGCAGCAAAATGAAAAACCAAAACGCGGGCGACCAAGGGGCCGCAAGGCTGACACCGACACGACCCCGATACAGGCGTTGGAGCGCGGCATTCGCATTTTGCAGGCTTTATCCGACCAGCAACAGGGCGTTAGTCTAAGCGATCTGGCGCGCAAGGTAGAGATGCCGCCTTCAACCACGCATCGGTTTTTGGCAACGCTGCAAAGCCACGGCTTCGTCGTTTCTGCGGAACAAAACCAGCTTTGGTCCATTGGTATTGGCGCTTTTCGGGTGGGAAATTCGTACTTGAACCGCACCAACCTGGTCGAGGCCGCACAGGCCCCATTGCGTCAACTGATGGAGCAGACAGGCGAAACTGCCAATCTTGGAATAGCCGATCAAGGTTTCATCGTCTTCATCTCGCAGATCGAAACGCAAAACCCGATCCGTGCGATGTTTCGTGCTGGCGCCCGCAGCCAGATGCATGCGTCAGGTATTGGCAAGGCCATGCTGGCGCACATGCCCCGCGCAGAGGTGGAAAAGCTGGTTGAAACCAACGGCCTCCCGAAATTCACCGCGCAGACACTGACTACAAATCAGGCATTGTTTTGTGACCTTGAGGTGAGTGCCGCGCGTGGCTGGGCTTTTGACAACGAAGAACGTTACAAGGGCATGCGCTGCGTCGCCTCGGCGGTATTTGATCGCTTGGGCGCACCCGTTGCGGGGATTTCTGTCTCTGGCCCGGCCGCCCGCTTCACCGATGAAAAAATCGCACATTTTGGCGGTATCATCAGCCAGGCGGCGCGCAACCTGACCGAGATCACCACCGGGCAAAACCCGGTATCGGGTGTTGGCGCTTTCTATGATTCGTCCAAAGGCTGATAGCACGACGGCTCAAATCGCGGAGCGCACAGCACCAGGAAAACCAGTTCCACCTTGCCGGTGTTACGGATCCGCTGCGGATGGTCGGCCGGGATCGAGACTGCATCGCCAGGGCCCACGGCAAAACCCGGACCCACGCCATCGTCCATCACCCCGTTTCCGGTCTCGATCAGATAGGTTTCGCTGGTCCCGGCAAGCGCGTGCAGCTCGGTCGTTACCCCAGGTTCGACACGACAGCGGGCGATGGAAAGGCCTGGGCTCGACGGGTCATTCAGAACTTCCTTGATGTGACACCGCTCGCGGGTGAAAAACTCGGCACTGGTATTTGCGGCAATTTTGCCAAGCATCGCGGGACCTTTCGTTTTGCCGATTGTGCCCAAAGGA
>CAYSBG010000128.1:0-6253 GCA_964429125.1 uncultured Aliiroseovarius sp. | reverse complement strand
CCTACGACCAATTGATTAACAGTCAACTGCTCTACCGCTGAGCTACGCCGGAACTGAGGCGGTATATAGCGACGAGGTTTTTGAAGGTCCAGAGGGATTATCGGAATTTCCGAGAATTTGTTCCCCCGGCTCCCAGGGTAAACGTGACGCCCGGATCAAGCGGGCCATCTGCCACTACCAGATCACGGCCAAACAGGTCGACAAGGTGGGCAAAAACGTTGCGCTCGGCCATGGGCATCAAGGCGTCGGGCGTATCGGTATAAATCGCCCGGGTCAGATCTGGAAGGCACGCGGGACCAGCGGCTAAAGCCGTCAGAATGGACGCTTCGCGGTCTTTTCGGTGGGCGATCAGCCAGGCGATACGCGCCGCCGGGTCCTCGACCGGGGCGCCATGGCCCGGGTGATAGGCAATGTCGTGCCGGTCGGCCAAACCGGCGCAAGACGCCATGAACTGGGTCAAGTCCCCATCCGGTGGCGATACAAGGGAGCTGGCCCAGCCCATCACGTGATCCCCTGTAAAAACATGTCCTTGCAGGTCAAAGCTCAGGTGATTGGCCATGTGACCCGGCGTGTGTAGGGCGGTCAACTCCCAGCCATCGCCAACGATTACGTCGGCATCCGCCACACGGATATCCGGGGTGAAATCATGGTCCACCCCCTCGCCGCCACCGCCCAGCCCGCGCGCCAGCAATTCAGCCATAATCGCGCTCTGCCCGTCCCGAGCGCGGCCGAACGCCAGCACTGGCGCGCCGGTCGCCCTGGCCAGCCCCGCGGCCAGGGGCGAATGGTCCAGATGCGCGTGTGTAACCAGAATATGGCTGATCCGCTCGCCTGGCTCTAACGCGCCAAGTAAGGCGTCCAGATGCGCCGGATGGTCCGGCCCCGGATCAATTACCGCCAGACCGCCGCCCTTGCCGACCAGGTAGGTATTTGTTCCCCAGAACGTCATCGGCGATGGGTTGGGCGCGATGATGCGGCGGATATTTTCCGCCAGCCAAGAGACCTGCCCGGCCGGAACCTGTTTGTGCGCATCCGCCATTGTGCCCCCGAAATCCACCGTATTACTCTGCTATTAAGCGTAGCCGCCCCGATTGATAAAGGCTAGGTTGACGTCATGTTCTTTCGCTGGATGAAAAAGTACTTGCCGCATTCGCTCTATGGCCGGGCGGCGTTGATCCTGCTGCTGCCAATGGTATCGGTGCAGGTGGTGGTCTCTGTGATTTTTGTGCAGCGACATTTCAACTCGATTACCGAGCAGATGACCGGATTGGTTGCCGGTGAAATGGCTTACCTGGTGGCTGAGGTTAACGACGCCGATAACCTGCAGGCCGCGCAAGCCCGGCTTGCCGCCCTGGCTCCGGCATTGCTTATCCAGACCACCCTGCCTTCACAGACCGCCGTCACGGACGCCAAGGTCTGGAGCGATTTCACCGGCGCCCGGGTGATGCGCAGCCTGTATCGGCAGGTGCCGGGGCTTTCCGGGGTCGATCTGGCACAGGACACCGGGCGTGCGGTGCTGGCCGTCGACACCAATTGGGGGCGCCTGGAGGTGGCGTTCGGCCGGGAACGGCTGTCTGCAAGGAACCCCCATCAGCTGCTGGTCTACATGGTGTCCATCGGCGTGATCATGACGATCATTGCCTATTTTTTCTTGCGAAACCAGTTACGACCGATCACGAGGCTGGGGCGCGCCGCCGAGGCTTTTGGCCGGGGGCAGGTAATCGAATACCGCATTTCCGGTGCCACCGAGGTGCGCGCTGCTGGCCGGGCATTTCTTGATATGCGGGCGCGTATTCTGGCACAGATCGAAAGCCGGACCATGATGCTGTCGGGCATCAGCCATGACCTGCGCACGCCGCTTACCCGCTTTCGCCTTGGCCTGACGATGCTTGACGAAAGCAACGAACGCGACGCGCTGGAACAGGATGTCAACGAGATGGAGGCGCTGGTCGATGCGTTTTTGACCTATGCCAGCGCCGAGGCCGGCCAGGATCAGGTCGAGGAAACTGCCGAGCCCATTGATCCGTGCGAACTGCTCAAACAGGTCATGACCAAGGCCAAACGCGGCGGCCAGGCCATAGCGCTGGGCCCCTGCCCCGCGGTGGCGCCGGTGCCGTTAAAGGTCCTGCCGCTCACCCGGGCGTTGGACAACCTTGTTTCCAATGCCGCACGCTATGGCACCCAAACCCGGCTCAGCCTGGAAACCGGCCCGGGCGGGCTGGCGTTTGTCGTCGAGGATGACGGGCCGGGCATTGCCGCGCAAGATCGCGCCGACGCCGTTAAACCATTCGTCCGCCTCGATCGGGCCCGCAACCAGGACCGGGGCGCGGGAGTCGGACTCGGCCTGGCGATTGCCGCCGACATCGCCCGCGCCCAGGGCGGCACCCTGGTTTTGGGCCAATCAGCGCATTTGGGCGGTTTACGGGCGGAACTGCGCCTGCCGGTCGCCGGTTCCAGGGCTTGATTGATTGCCCGCCACGCGCATAATGGCCATGCTCAAGTGGACTCGCAGTGAGCAAAAACGGTGTGCGTCGCGAAACCTTTAAAGGAAAGTGCCATGGCCCGTCGCGCCCGCAAGCAACCCGTCACCATCAAACCCGGCGCCTTTGTGCAAAGCCCGCACCCCCGCCCGCGTCCAATTCTGGAGATGGGCGGCGCAGAAGCCCGCGAAAGGATCATCGCCCGCGCGCTCGACCTGCTGTCTGGGCATGGCGTGGCCATCGTCCATCCGGGCGCCCATGCCGCAATGCGGAAAGCAGGCGCGACACCGGGGCTTGAGCCGACCCGCCTGCGCCTGCCCCGGGAAATGGTCCGCGAGGCGCTGGCCGCAACCCCGAAAACCGTCACCCTGTGTGGCAAAACCCCGGCCCGCGATATTGTTCTGCCACGGGCGGACAATGGCTTTGTCATGCGCACGGGCACCGGGGCGCATGGCTTCATCGAACCCACCGACAGCCGCTATCGCAACATGCATATCAGCGATGTTGAGACCATCGCCCGGCTGGCCAACGGGCTTGATCAGGTCGGCTTTATCGCGCACCCCTTTTCCTATGGCGTGCATGAGTTGACCAGCGACATTCACGGGGTCGCCAGCCTTGTCCAGAACACCGATAAACACATTTGGCTCCAGCCGTACAACATTGAAAACGTGGAATATCTTATCCGCATCGTTACCCTTGCCGCCGGTGGCGAGACGGCCCTGAGAGCGCGCCCGATCGCCTCGACCATCATGTGCTCGTTCACCCCGCTTGAATTCAAGGTGATGGATGTCGAAGCCCTGATCCAATCCGGGCGCGCCGGCCTGCCGGTCCATGCCTGTTCGCTGCCCTCGGCCGGGGGAACCGCGCCGCTGTCCGTCGCCGGGAACGTGTTGATGGCGGTGGCCGAGATCATGGCCATGATCACGTTGGGCCACGTTATGGTGCCGGGCGTGACCATCATCGCCACGCCGTTGATGTTCACCCTGGACATGGCCACCGGGCAGGCTTTGCATGCCAGTCCCGAAAGCATCCAGGCCAAGGCATTGGCGATCGAAGTTCTTGGCCCGCGCGGCCTGGGCCTGATCACCCACAGCTACGGCATGGGCTCAGACACCCCCGACGCCGGGCGCCAATCGGCCGCCGAGCGCATGGCGCTGGGCCAGGCGGTGAGCTTTGCCGGGGTCGACATCATGGGCGGGGTCGGCCAGTTGGAAACCGCCACGGTGTTCTCGCCGGTTCAGGCGGTGCTTGACGACGAGGCCGGGGCCTATCTGCGCAGCCTGATTGCCGCTCCACAGGTCAGCGACGCTGCCATGAACTGGGATCAGGTGCGCGAGATTGGCATTGGCGCACATTTCCTTGACTCGCCCCATACCCTGGCCAAGTGCCGCGATCATTACCGCCCGTCCGTCTGGCAACGCCAGGGGCGCGACGACTTTGAGGCCGGTGGGCGCAAAGCCGCATGGGAGGCCGCCCGGGACAAGGCCCTGCGCCTGATCCGCGCGCCGCTCCCGGATACGCTGCCAGACGCCGAAACCCGGGCCGAAATTTCTCGGGTGGTCGCCAGAGCCGATATTGAAATCATTGGCGCATCCCGCAAAATATCCGGAAAGCGCGAGGTTATTTAAGGCCAGGGCTTTGTTTTGGCGGATTTATTTCTCGTGTTAAGCATTTTGCATGGCCGGCAAGCGCGGTAAAAGTTGCAAACCGCACCCGGAAGAGCCCGGAGGGTCAGGCGTTTTCCCTCTGGCCAATCCTAAATGCCCGCGATAGTCAGGGCGGATGAGCACCTCATCGACCCATTCTTCACCCAAGACCAAACGCAATGTTACGGTCCTGGTACTGGCCCAGGCGTTCCTGGGCGCGCAGATGCCGATCATCTTCACCATTGGTGGTCTGGCGGGGCAATCGCTGGCAAGCAATCGCTGCTTTGCCACCCTGCCAATTTCGCTGATCGTCATGGGCACGATGATCTGGGCCACGCCCATGTCAGCGGTGATGCAGCGCTATGGGCGCCGGGTTGGCTTTTTCATCGGCACCACGGCCGGGGCGACCGGCGCGGCAGTTGGCGCCTATGCGTTGTATATTGGCTCCTTCCCGTTGTTCCTGCTCGGCTCGTTCATCACCGGCCTGTATCAATCGGCGCATGGGTTTTACCGTTTTGCCGCCGCCGACGCGGTTGATGAAAGCTTTCGCCCCAAGGCGATTTCCTATGTCATGGCCGGGGGTCTGGCTGCCGCGCTGATTGGTCCGCAACTGGTCAAGGCGACGGCGGATGCCATGGTCGTGCCCTTTCTGGGCGCATACCTAACGGTGATCGTCATCAATGTGCTCGGCTCCGGGCTGTTTCTGGCGCTGGATATTCCCCCGCCGCCCAAGCACGCGGCAGGCGGAACCGGCGGGCGCAGTCGACTTGAACTGCTGAAAACCCCGGTCATCGCGGTTTCGATCATCACCGCCATGGTTTCTTATGCGCTGATGAATCTGGTCATGACATCGACCCCGCTGGCGGTGGTTGGCTGTGGCTATGGCAAGGACAACGCCGCCGATATTGTCAGCGCCCATGTGCTGGCCATGTTCATCCCGTCCTTTTTCACCGGCCATGTCATTGCCCGGTTCGGGGTGCGCAAGGTGATAGCCACCGGGCTGGTGATCCTGGGGGGCGCCGGGATAGTTGCGTTGAACGGGGTTGAACTCAGCAATTTCTTTGTCGCGCTGATCCTGCTGGGGATTGGCTGGAATTTCGGCTTTATCGGCGCGACCACCATGCTTGCCTCGACCTATGCGCCCGAGGAACAGGGCCGGGTTCAGGGGCTGAACGACATGATCGTGTTCGGCGGGGTGACCATGGCGTCTTTTGCCTCGGGGTTATTGATGAACTGCTCTGGCGGAACCGCGCAAGACGGGTGGAACGCAGTCAATCTGGCGATGGTGCCGCTTTTGACACTGGCAGGCGCGGCGCTGATCTGGCTGTGGTTGCGCCCGGACGAGACCTGAATCCAAAGCGTCCCCCTACTGCCCCCGGTTTCGCTTCGCGCGCCAGCCGCCGCGCCGCCCCTTTGGCGTGCTTTGACCGGCCAGCCCTTCGCGCAACACCAGGCTCATGGGATGGTCGGGCGCTCTGGCGCCATACTCGGCCAGCAAAACCGCGATCTGCTCGGTCAGGACCGGCACGCTCGCAGCCCCCAGCACCCAGTCAAGAAAAATCGACCGGCACTGCCCTGCATCAATGCCGTCAATCCGGTAGGCCTCGCGGATCAGACCACGCGGGTCGTACGTCTGCGGGTTGGGTGCCTCATCCATTGCGGTTTCCTTTCATGTAGGCGTTGGAGGGACCTGCAACGCCGCATCAATCACCGCCGCCGCCGCGTCCGCGTGGCTTTGCAAAGCTTGCAACAACGCATCAATATTGGCAAATCCGGTTTCACGGATCAGAAATGCCAGCCCGCCCTGCCCCAGATTTTCAACCGCGCCCGGCGTATCTGTCAACAGCTTTGCGCCGACTTGCAGGCGCCAGAACAGGCGATGGGCACGGCGCAAAGCCTGGGCGCCATCGGCGCCATACAACCCGGCCACCTGCCCGGCGGCGATTTGTGCGCCGGTTGCGCGCGCCGGATCATGCCCCAGCAGAACGCCGGTTTGGCCAAGCAATTCGATATCCTGCAGGCGCCCGGTGCCCAGCTTGGCCTCCAACCCGCCACCGCCGCCCTTGGCTGCGGATATGCGCGCGCGCATTTCCACCACGTCGGCCAGTATTTTGGCGCGGTCCCCGG
>CAYSBG010000127.1:0-6330 GCA_964429125.1 uncultured Aliiroseovarius sp. | reverse complement strand
GCAAATCCGGGTCCTGCAGGTGGTTGGCCAGCCATTCTGTGGAAACCAGGGTTTTTGGATCAGAATACGGCATTTTTCCCCCGACAATTGTTCCCTCCCTGCGTACAAAGAGCGGGGGCAATAGGCAAGGATGGCGGGGGATTATTCCCTATCCGACAGGTGCCGACGGGAGGTTTTATCTGCGGCGGGGCTGACTTGCAGGAGATCTGCGCCGCCGATAGCACGCGGGCCGCCTGGCGGTTACCCGAAGGATTGCCCCATCCTGTGCAGCAAGGTGCTTTATGCAAGGTCTCGGCCCGGGTTTCCCGGTGGACAAGACCTTGCGGTTTTCAAATGGGGTAGACCCCTGGCTTACTTGGCCATCATGTTCTTGACTGCACCAACGACGGCCAAAAGTACGCCCCCGCCAACGCCGCCCGAGGCAACCGAGCTGACGATTGAACCGATATCCATGCCGCCGGCACTGGCAGCACCTGCGGCCATTCCACCCGCACCAAGCATGCCGAGAATCTGACCGCCCAGGCCGCCGCCGACGATGCCAGCCACCGAATTGCCGAGCGTGCCGAGGTTGAGGTTCTTCAACAGACCGCCAGCGACGTTGCCGCCAATAGCGCCCGATACAAGAGAGATAATCAATTCCATTTCGCGTTCCTTCCTTGAAACGTTACGCCCAATGGCCAACCAAGGCAAAAGGCGAAACGCCCATGATGTTTTTATTGAGCGATGCGGGGTGTGCAGTGTGTCCAAATGCGAACCCGAAACGCTTTGAGAGGTCACTTGGAAACCGGCCCCCTCATACCGGCAAATCGTATTAACCATCTTAACACAAATATGGTTAAGGGGAAAATTCGGTTTGTTTGCCCCTTGGTATGCGAGAAAGAGGAATGGTCGCATCTTGTCCTGGGCCCTCTGGCATTGTAGCGCAGAGGGATGGAAGGAAAAAACACCAGATTAAATCTCTCGGCAGGGCTGGCCTCGGTTATGGTTGCGGCCGTGTTGGTGGCGCTCAAGCTTTGGGCCTATGGCGCGACCAACGCATTGTCGATTGCTGCATCGCTTACGGATTCGGCGATGGACCTTATGGTCTCGTTGGGCGGGGTTGCGGCGATATGGTACGCTGCGCGCCCGGCCGATGAGGACCATAATTTTGGCCATAGCGCGGCGGAGGATCTGGCGGCCTTGGGCCAGAGCCTGTTTATCCTTGCAGCGGCAATCGTTATTGGCTGGGGGGCGGGTATGCGCCTGGTCGGTGATGCGCCAAGCCCGATCGTCGCCCAGACGCAAGGCATTGTCGTCATGGGTGTTTCCATTGGCATTACCATCGCATTGGTTCTGTGGCAGCGTCGGGTCGTTGCCCGAACCGGAAGTCGCGTGGTCAAAGCGGATTCTCTGCATTATCTTGGCGATTTACTGCCAAATATCGGCGCGCTGGTATCGCTTTGGGCGTCGGCCCGGTGGGGAATGGGGCAAATAGACAGCGTCGTGGCGCTGGGCGCGGCGCTGATCCTTGTGGTGGGGGCCTTGCGGATATTCCGCGGGGCGTGGGACGCGTTGATGGACCGCCAGGCGGCGCCAGAAGTCATTGCCGGGATAGCGAAGATCGTCGGCGACTGGGATGGGGTGTTTGGTTTTCATGACCTCAAGACCAGGGTCTCGGGCTCGCGGCTTTTTGTGGTTGTGCATATTGAGCTGGATGGCGCGCAAAGCCTTGAGGCGGCCCATGCCATTGGGGCGGGGGTGCGTCGGGCGTTGCTGAAGGCCTATCCGGGGGCGGATGTATTGATACACAAGGATCCAGTGGGCGTTCAGCCGCATCCGGATGACCCGTCGCGCAAGGTTTCGCCCCGCTAGTGCGGGGCGACAGGGTGGGGGCGTTGCCCCCACACCCCCAAGGTATTTAGGCCAAGATGAAGAGGAAAACATGCAGCTGGATTTTTACTGTTTGAAGAATTGCGATACCTGTCGCAAGGCGCGCCGGGCTCTGGAACAGGCGGGGCACGTGTTGAATGTGGTTGATATCCGCGATGATAAAGTGCCGGAGGCCGTGTTACGCGATGCGCTGGCGGCTCTTGGGCGCGAGGCGTTTCTGGCCACGCGTTCGCCGACCTGGCGCAAGTTGGGCGAAATGGAGCGCGCGCGCGATCTGGTTGGCCTGATGGTGCAATACCCGGTCCTGATGAAGCGCCCGCTGATACTTGGCGATGGGCATGTCAGTGCCGGGTGGTCCAAAGAGGTACAGGCGCAATTGTTGGGGTAGGGTGGGCAAACCTTGGCCATGGCCGCAATTGCCCACCCGCTGTTCAGGCCAGCCCACGGCCTTTGAGCAAGGCGCCAACGCCGGGCAGGCGGCCACGAAACGCGGTGTAGAGCGAATCGGCCTCCTGGCTGGCGCCGCGCGACAGGATGTTGGCCTCAAGACTTTTGGCGAGGTCGCCATCAAAGGCGTCGCCGGCCTCCTCGAAGGCGGCAAAGGCATCGGCATCCATGACTTCGGACCACATGTAGCTATAATAGCCCGAGCTGTAGCCGTCGCCGGCAAAGACATGGGCGAAATGCGGTGTGGCATGGCGCATGCGGATAGCGTGGGGCATTTTCAGCGCTTCCAGCACTTCGGCTTGTTTCTGCATCGGGTCCGCCGGCGCCGGGCCGTCATGGAAGGCCAGATCGACCAGGGCGGAGGCCACGTATTCCACCGTGGCAAAGCCCATGTCATAGGTGGCCGCGCCCAGCAGACTGTTGCGCAGATCCTCGGGCATTGGCGCGCCGGTTTCGGCGTGCAAAGCAAAACGCTCCAGCATTTCGGGCACTTCCAGCCAGTGTTCATACAATTGGCTTGGCAGTTCGACAAAATCGCGTGCCACAGAGGTTCCGGAAATGCTTTCATAGGTCACATCCGACAGCATCTGATGCAGGGCATGGCCGAATTCGTGAAACAAGGTGCGCGCGTCGTCCCAGGAAAGCAGCGCGGGTGCGCCTGTGGGCGGTTTGGCGAAATTGCAGACATTAACGACGATCGGGCGAATGTCGCCCGCCAGTTTCTGCTGGCTTCGCATGGCCGAACACCAGGCGCCGGAACGTTTGGAGCCACGGGCAAAGTAATCGCCGATGAAAACAGCCATATGGCGCCCGTCGCGGGTCACTTCCCAGGCGCGGGCGTCTTCGTGGTAGAGTGGAATGTCAAGCGGCGTAAACTCAAGACCAAACAGCCGGTTGGCGGTGTCAAACACTGCCTCGATCAGCCGGTCGAGTTGCAAGTAAGGTTTGACCACTTCCTCGTCGAGATCATGCAGCGCCTCGCGGCGTTTTCTGCTGTAATAATGCCAGTCCCATGGCTCCAGCGGCCCGGCAATCCCGTCAGCATGCAGCATTTCTGTCAAGGCATCGGCGTCGCGTTCGGCCGCGGCGCGCGCTGGGGTCCAGACCTGCATCAGCAAATCGCGCACATTGCCCGGCGTCTTGGCCATTTCGGTTTCCAGCTTGAAATCGGCGAAGGTTTCGTGGCCCAGCAAGCGCGCGCGTTCTTCGCGCAGGGCCAGGGTCTGGGTGGCGACGGCGCGGTTGTCGGTTTCGCCACCATTGGCGCCGCGTGCCACATAGGCCTCATACGCGCGCTGGCGCAGGGCGCGGTTGGGCGAGAATTGCAAGAACGGCGTGATCAGCGAACGCGACAGGGTGATGACCGGGCCGCCCGCGCCTTTTTCCGCCCCCGCTGCGCGTGCGGCTTCGATGACAAATTCAGGCAGGCCATCCAGGTCGTCCCTGTTCAGTTCCATGAACCAGGCGCGCTCATCGGCCAGCAGGTTCTGCATGAAAGCGGTGCCAAGGCTGGCCAGGCGCTGCATGATCTCGGCCAGGCGGGTGCGGTCGTCGCCTTCAAGCTGGGCGCCCGCGCGCAGGAAAGCGCGTCGGGTGAGATAGCGCAGCCGGGCCTGTTCGGGGTTCATCTCCAGATCGTCGCGCGCCTGCCAAAGCGTTTGGATGCGCCCGAACAGAGCGGCATTCATATGCACGTCGCTACCGTATGCGGCCAGGCGGGGCGAAAAATCACGCTGAAGCGCTTCGCGGGTCGGGTTGCTGTCGGCCCCGGCAAGGTTGAAAAACACGCCAAGCATCTGTGATAGCGGCGCGTCGGCCTGCTCCAACGCCTCGATCGTGTTGGCAAAGCTGGGTGTTTCCGGGTTTTCGGCAATCGCCTGAATGGCCGCGCGTCCTGCCGCCAGCGCTTCTTCAAAGGCTGGGGCGAAGTCGGCATCGTCGATATGCTCAAACGGCGGCAGGGCAAAAGGCGTGTCCCAATCGGCCAGCAGGATGTTTTCCATGTCATTTCCTTGCATTGGCGCCTTGCTGGCCGGGTGATGGCGGGGCAAAGGCGGGCTTGTGTCAGGTTCGTGTCGTGGGCAAGATGGCGGTGTTGGTCAAGGATGTCACCACCAAAGCCAAAGAATTGAGGAAAACATGATCATCAAGAAACTTCGCCTGGACCGGGGTTGGTCGCAAGAAGACCTTGCCGAGACCTCGGGCGTTTCCGTGCGCACGATCCAACGGATCGAAAACGGTGGGCGGGCCAGTCTGGAAACCCTCAAATGCTTGGCGGCGGTGTTTGAAACACCCGTACCCGAATTAAGGAGGGCCGAAGATATGATCGACCAGAAAACCAGCCAGACAGATACCGGAAAAGAGGAAACCGGCAAAGAGGATACCGCGCCGGTGGAATTGCAGGAGCCTGCCCGGCCCGCGCCAGATGTGCAGCTGAGCGAAGAAGACCGCGCCGCGCTGCGTTATGTAAGGCATCTGCGCAAATATGACGAGCAATTGGTGGCAGAGGCCGAGCAGGAAAAGGCGGGCGGGGAGGCCTCTGAGGACGAAGCCCGCATCCGCACCGAAGTACGCCGGATGCGCGGATTTTACACCCAGTTGATCCGCTACGTGGTGATCGTCGGCTTTTTGCTGGTGATCAACTTGTTGACCAGCCCCGGCTATATCTGGGCCGTCTGGCCTGCGCTTGGCATGGGCATTGGTCTGGCCATTCACGGCTGGAGTGTATTTGGCAATGACCGCCTGCTCGGCGACGATTGGGAACGGCGCGAGGTGATGAAGCGGCTGGAACGGCTTAATCGGGCCAACCCCCGCCCGTGACGGTCTATTGAGCGGCAGTCAGCAGGGGGGGGCATGGGACACAAAACAGAAAGCAGGATCAGGGCGACGCAGGGGCATATCTGCGCCGCTCTGGCGGGCTGCGCCCCGGCCACGGGTGGCGGGGTGTTCAACACGGCGGTGGCGCTGGGCAGGATGGGCGTGCAGGCGGGGTATTTCAGTGGCCTGTCTGACGACCTGTTCGGCGACATGCTGCGCAGGGATTGGTAGCGGCGGACGGCTGATCATGCGAGGCCCCAATATTCGCCCCATGTTCGTTGCCGATGTCGTCCGCTATCGCGCCCGGCTCGCGGGTATGATTGCCACCAGCAACATTGTGAAACTGTCGGACGAGGACCTGCAGTGGCTGACCGGCGACGACAGCCCGCGCGCCACACAGGCGTTGCTGGACCAGGGTCCTGACCCTCGTGTTTCGGCGCAGGCACAAAGCGCGGGCGAGAAGGTGCGGATTGCCGACACGAGTGGTGCGGGCAACCCGTTCAATGCGACGGTTTTGGCCCGGTTGGCGGAAATCGGCGCGCTTGGCGGGCGGGCGGTGCTGGTCAGGTTGGACCAGGTGCAACCGGAAGACCTGCTTGGCCATGCCAACGCCGCTGCGGCAATCACAGTGTCGCGCGCCACGGCCAACCCGCCCTGGGCCGACGAACTGGCAAGGTCCGGCCCTTGAAACCATCGGGAAAATGCCACACATGCTATGCCAAACCCGGAGGGATCAAGATGAACGTCAACCAACCAGCCATGGATTTCCTGCTGACACGCCGCTCGCGTCCGGCCAAGACATTGGTGGCGCCGGGGCCGGATCGCGCCGCCCTTGAGGTCTTGCTCACCGCCGCAGCACGGGCACCTGACCATGGCAAACTGGAGCCGTGGCGGTTCATCGTGCTTGAGGGCGCGGCCCTGAGCCGCCTTGGCGATCTGGCCGAGGCGCGCGCCCAGGCGCTGGGCCTGGATCCGGACAAGGCGGCCAAGGGGATAAGCCAGTTTCACGCCGCCCCGTTGATGGTCGCGGTGGTCAGCGCCCCGGTTGCCTCTGACAAGGTGCCAGAGGGCGAGCAGATCCTTTCGGCCGGGGCTGTGGCGCTTGGCCTGTTGAACGCAGCATTGGCGTCGGGATGGGGGGCGAACTGGCTCACGGGCTGGGCCGCCCATGACCGGGAGTTCGTTGAAACCGGGCTG
>CAYSBG010000126.1:0-6346 GCA_964429125.1 uncultured Aliiroseovarius sp. | reverse complement strand
CTGGAGCAAACTGATGGATGTGCCCGAGCTGGACGACGCGCTGATCGAGAAAATCGCCAGCCAGTCCGATGCCCAATCCGGGGCGCATACGATCCGCGCGCTTGAACGGATACGCGACAACAACCTGGTGGCGATGATGCGCGCGCTCAAGGGGCAGAATTGGGGGGTGGGGGCGCATTTGCGTGCGCTCGATGCTGCTTTGCCCGGCCCGGAGGTGGATATCACCCGGCCCCTCACCACGGTTTCGCGCGCCGTGCCGCTCGACTGGACCGACTACAACGGCCACATGAACGAGGCCCGCTACCTGCAGGCTTTTGGCGATGCCACCGACCGCTTCATGGAAATCATCGGCTGTGACGGGGAATATATCGCCTCCGGTGGCAGCTATTTTACCGCCGAGACCCATATCCGCCATATCGACGAAGTCCGCGCGGGGGGGGTTATTCGCATCCAAACCCTGTGCCTGCTGGGCGAGGGCAAAAAACTGCACCTGTTCCACCAGATGTGGGAAGGCACGCGGCTTTTGGCTACCGGCGAACACCTGCTGTTGCATGTGAGCCTGGAAAGCCGCCGCTCGGTGCCGCCCGCCCCCCATATCGCCGCCCGCCTGGCAGAAATCGCCGCAGCGCATGCGCGCCTTGCACGCCCGGAGGGCATTGGCCGCGCGGTGATGGGGGAAAAACCCTGACCTGGATTTTCCTTGCCATCCTCGCCGCCGGGTTCCAGACCCTGCGCTTCATGTTGCAAAAAACCCTGTCCTTGGGCGCGCTGTCGGCCGTCGGCGCCACCTGGTCACGGTTTGTCTTTGCCGTGCCATTCGCGGGGTTCTTTGTCTTTGCCTACGGACAGATATCCGGCGAAAGCCTGCCCCACCTTCCGCCGATGTTCTGGGCATTTTCCATTGGCGGTGGCCTGGCGCAAATTCTCGCCACCTGGGCGGTGGTGGCCCTGTTTTCCCTGCGAAATTTCGCCGTTGGCATCACCTTCAAGAAAACCGAAGTCCTGCAGGCGGCCCTGCTTGGCTTTGTGGTGCTGGGCGACCGGGTCTCGTTCTGGGGCGTTTTGGCCATTCTCCTGGGATTTGTCGGGGTAGGCTATCTTTCGGCTGACAATCGGGCGCTGAAATCCCTGAACCGGCATAGCGTCGCCCTCGGCGTGTTCGCCGGCGCCCTTTTTGCCATTTCCGGGGTCGCCTATCGTGGCGCGGTGCTGCAGGTGGCCGCAGAAAACCCATTCTCGCGGGCGATCCTGACCCTGCTGGTGGTAACCCTGTTTCAGACCCTTGCCCTCGCCCTTTGGCTGGCGATCTGGCAGCAAGGCGAAATTCGCCGGGTGCTGAAATCATGGCGAACCTCAATATGGATTGGCATGGCGGGCATTGGCGGCTCCATCGGCTGGTTTGCCGCCTTCTCGCTGCAAAATGCCGCCTATGTTTTCGCCGTCGGCCAGATCGAGGTGATCTTCTCGATCCTGATCGGCCGGTTCCTGTTTGGCGAAAAGCTGAGCGGGCGGGAAACCCTCGGCATTATCCTGGTGACCCTGTCAATCCTGGCCCTGATTCTGCTCCGCTAGCTGTGGAGTCTCAAGCGGTTGTTCACATCCAGCCCTGATCGGCTGATGGGTGGTTTTCTTGTATCCCGGCGTGGGGTCGGTGCCAATTGTAATGATGCAGCCAATGGGGCAGTTCGGCCTTTCGCTGCTCAGGGGTTTGATAAGCGCGCGCGTAGGCCCATTCGCGCAGAGAAGACTGGATGAAGCGTTCCGTTGCCCGGCAGGCGATTGTGCAGCAATCTGCCGAGAGGGGGCCTTGCCATTGGTCTTTGGCGTATAGGGTTTCGTGCGGATATGTTTCAGGCCAAGGGAGGCGCAGGCTTTGGCAAAGGCGCGGCGGCGATAGCAACTGCCGTTATCCGCTGTCCGGCAGTGGATTGAGCCGCAATCCATGAGAGGAGGTCATCACGCGCTCGACGCTGATCCCCAGGTTCCGGCACCAGGCCACGGCCGCTTTGAGAAAGGCCACCGCGTCGCCCTTGCGCGCGCTGGCCAGCACCTGGCTGAAGCCGAGGCGCGAAGGGTCATCGACACAGACATGCACGAACTCCCGGCCAATACCGCGCGCATTGCTCTGGCCGGTGCGATCACTCGGTTATTCTGTGGCCTGCGCGGGCGAACTTGCCCAAAGCGTTTCGACATATTGTTGAGACCCGACAATATGTCGAAACGCTCGCACCCTCTCAATGTCATGGGCGTTTCGAGTTCATGTTGTGCCTCAACATAAACGCGAAACGCTTTAGCTTCTTGATGTCGATGTGAAGGCGTTCGCCGGGAGATTTTCGCTCATGGCGCACCACGGGCACCGCCGGTTCCAGATCGCGCCAGCGGTTGAGGCCATGGCGCATCAGAAGACGCCCCACCGTGGCGCGTGAGAGGCCGGTTTCCTGCGCGATCCGATCCATGGTCCGGCGCGCACGGCGCAGCCTGATGACCTCAGCCGCGACAGGTGCAGATGCCCGGGCCGGGCGGCGCGCAGGCCGAGACGAACGATCCGCAAGCCCCGCCAGCCCCGCGTCGCGATATCGCTTTGCCCACTTGTAAACGGACCGGATACTCACCCCCATCGCCCAAGCAACATCCCCCGGGCGCTCACCGCGCTCCAGCCGCACGATCAACAGCTCTCGACCTTTGGGCGTGAGCCGGGCATTCTGATGCATGTTCATTCGGTCCTCCCCGTGACGCTTTTGTTTGTGCAAACTTCAGCTTCTCAGAAGGGATCGAATGAACAACGTGATGAGAACTCACAGCTAGAGCCTGTCGCGCCAGATCATAGCCGGCATTCGCCCCTCCGGACGAATTCGATTTGGTGCGACATGCTCTAACCCTTTCATCTTGGCGTAAATACCTCGGGGGTGTGGGGGCCGCGCCCCCACCCGGTCGCCACCGCCAGGTGGCGAAACCGGTTTACACCCCTTCCAGGGGGCTTCTACCGCCCAGGCGCAAAAACAGGCTTTCCTCGTCGTTATTCTTGAAAAACGGCACGTTGGGCGGGGCGGAAAGGTCGGGCAGCCGTGCCTTGATTTCGGCCAGGGCCACCTGGGTGATAAAGGGCAGGTCAAAGCGCATCAGGTCGTCAAAGGCGATCCATTGCAGATTGCGCAACTCCTCGCAGGCGCCGGAAAAATCGTCAGGATCACTGGCCAGCCGGTCCGCGTCGGCGACAAAGAACCGCGCATCGAACCGGCGCGGATTGCCCGGTGGGGTGACTGCCCGGCAAATGAACGCCAGCCCGTCGGGGGACGGAATAAAGCCGCGCTTGGCGAAGCCCTGCCAATCGTCGGGCACGGGGCCGCCCCACGGCGCTTCGACGCCTAAAATCTGGCCGGTTTCTTCCCATAATCCACGGATCGCCGCGACCAACAGGGCATGGGCGATATTTTCGGGCGCTCCCGCGCGTGCGCTTTGGCCCAGGCGGCTCAGACACGGCTCAGCCCCGCGTCCGGCCAGCGGAACTTGCGCGTCACCCGCATCCACAGCGCCGCCGGGAAAGACGTATTTATTGGGCATGAACGCCGCGCGCGCCCCGCGCTGGCCCATCAAGACCCGCGGCGCAGTCCTGGCGTCGCGGATCAGCAAAATCGTCGCGGCATCGCGAATTTCGGTCTTGTCGATCGCTGTTTTGTCGCCCATGCGCGCCCCGCTATTCAGCCGCGGCTTCGTCCCCGGCGTGGCGTTCGGAACGAGGCTTGGAATACGCGCCGTCCATTTCCGATGGATCCGGGCCGAAACCGCCCATCCGCTTGGCCCATTGAAAGGCGATCATCATGCCCTTGAGCCTGGGCAGAAGATACAGGCTTAGCGTCACCGTGCCAACCGAGAAAACGCTGGCCATGATCAAAGGCTCCGGGCGAAAGGTGCTATAGGCCAAAAGGATCAGCGGCGCCATGATATGGCCAACCAGCAGAATTGTCAGATAAGCGGGCCCATCATCGGCACGTTGGTGAAACAATTCCTCTTCGCAGACCGGGCAGGTGTCGCGCACCTTCAAATAGCCCTTGAACACGTTTCCCGTGCCGCAATTTGGACAGCGTCGGCGAAAACCGCGCCGCACCGCAGGCCAAAGCGGACGTTCCGCGCCAATTCTATCGCTGTTTTCGGCCATGTCGGCTCTCCGGGGAGGGGGCGGCGCGCACGCCGGTTCATTGGCCGAAAACATAGCCACCCGCGGCCAAATGGCTACCAGCATTTGCCCTTCCGCGTCCCGATGTCGCGATATCGTGATTGTTTTGCCCTTTTGGCGACGGAATCCGTGGGCTGCGACGTATCTTTTTCAGGTGGGACAGGGATTGAACCCCCGATCAACGGAGTGCAGCCATGCAATATCGAATGAAGAAAATCATCAAAATGCTTGTTTTGACAAGCGCGCCCCTGGCCCTGAACGTGGGCGCGGCCCAAGCCGCTGGCGGGCCGAAGGGGCTGCGTCCCTTGCTCAACAATTTTGTGCAGATCGACGCCAATGGGGACGGCGTGCTGACCACGGACGAGCTTGCCCGCCATGCCGCCGCGCGTTTTGGCAAGGCCGACAGCAACCGCGACGGGCTTCTTGATCCCGGTGAGATCGAGGCCGCGCTTCAGGCCCGGTTCGAGGCCCGTCGGGCCCGCGCGGTCGAACAGGCCGAACGGCAAATGCCTGATCCTGCCCGCATCACCTGGATGGCCCAGGGCGTGGTGCTGTTTCGCGACACCGACGGCGATGGCTTGCTGAGCGCTGCGGAAATGGCGCCCAGATCCGGGCGGATGAACCGCTTGATCAACCGCCTGGATCGCGATGGCGACGGCGCGTTGTCGCGCGCGGAGCTTGCCGCAGCACGCACTGCCCCTGGCGCACAAAACCCGCCGGATCGGCCCTGAACCCACCGGGGGGGCGTCCCCCCACCTTGCCACAACGGGGCGCCTTCCTGTAGGGCGATGAGGATGGAAATGGCTTTGGACAGTGACGGCGATGTTTCCGACGAGGCGTTGCTCCTTGCTTATGGCAATGGAGATCGCCAGGCGGCCCTGGCGTTGACCACCCGCCTGACGCCCCGGGTTCTGGCCTATGCCACGCGTGTGCTCGGCGGCGACCGGGCCGAGGCCGAGGACGTCGCCCAGGAAGCCATGCTGCGCCTGTGGAAACAAGCCCCGGACTGGCGTCAGGGCGAGGCCAGGGTGACCACCTGGCTGTATCGGGTGGTCAGTAACCTGTGTACCGACCGCTTGCGAAAACGCCGGTTTGTTGACATCGATTCCGTGCCGGAACCCGCCGACCCGCGCACCTCAATCAGTCAACGGCTGATGGCCGAGGACCGTTCCCGGGCACTGATCGCCGCCCTGGCCGTGCTGCCTGAACGCCAGCGCCAGGCGGTGATCCTGCGCCATATCGAGGGTATCTCAAACCCCGAGATTGCGCAGATACTGGACATTTCGGTAGAGGCTGTGGAAAGCCTCACCGCACGGGGAAAACGCGCCTTGGCGCAGGCTTTGGCCCCCCGACGAGAGGAGCTGGGATATGGCTGACAAAGACACGAAAATGAACATGCTGGCAGCAGACGAGCTGGACGTGCTGTTCCAGGCCGCCCGCGCAACCGCCCCCTTGCCCAGCCAGGCATTATGGGACCGCGTACACAAAGACAGCGCCGCCCACCAACCTGCGCCACCGAAAATACGCGCCAGGTCCGGCGCTCCCCGGCCGCGCCGGATCGCCGGTCTGTTGCGCGTCTTTGGCGGGTGGGGTTTGGCGGGCGGGCTTGCCTGCGCAACATTTGCCGGGCTCTGGATCGGGTATGCGCATCCGGAAATTGTGCCGCGGTTTGGTACGCAGAACGCACTGGCGGGCGGTGGATTCTGGGCTGCGCAGAGCTTTGAACTTGAGGATTTCGAGCCGGGCCTCGATGGCTTGTCGGCTTTGTTGGAGGATGGATGAACATGCAACAGAACGCCGCGAAATCCCGCCCCGATACAGCGCTTTGGATCAAGCTGGCGCTTGGCGTGTCCCTGGCGGTCAATTTGCTGATAGCCGGGGTTTTTATCGGAAGCTCCCTGAACAAACCCGGGCGCGAGATGGTCGGGGGGCAGGTTCAGGGGCGCCCTGTCGCCCGGGCGCTTCGCGAGCTTGGACTCGGGCCGTTCATTGCGGCATTCCCGCCGGAACTGCGCCGCCAGATGCGCGAGGATCTGCGCGCGCAAGTCCTGCCCAGGCCCGCCGATCGCGCGGCCCTTGTCGCCGAGGTGAACCAGATGCTGGTGCTGCTGCGCGCCCAGCCCTTTGATCGGGACGCATTTTCCGCAGTGCTTGAGGGGCAAAAACAACGCT
>CAYSBG010000125.1:0-6364 GCA_964429125.1 uncultured Aliiroseovarius sp. | reverse complement strand
TGTCATGGGCGTTTCGAGTTCATGTTGTGCCTCGACATAAACGCGAAACGCTTTAGCGCGCGGGTCATGCGTATGATCGTCGGCCGCCCGGCGCCGAACGCGATATTCACCGCTTCGACCAGCTCCGCCAATGTGCCCGGCTCCACCGCGTCCGCCCCATACGCCCGGGCCAGGGCCAGGAAATCCGGGTTCTGCGCCACCACCGCGTTCGGGGCGATCTGCGAGGCCACCATGGCGTCCTCAATCTCGCCCAGCTTGGCGTTGTCCCATATCAGGATTGGCAACGACAAACCCAACTCCACCGCCACGCCCAACTCCTGCAACGTGTACTGAAACCCATAGTCCCCGGCGATGGCCAGGGTTGGCATGTCGGGCCGGGCCACCGCGCCACCGATCGCTGCCGGCAAAGCATAGCCCAGCGTGCCAAAGCCGAACGGGTGGTGCCAATGATCCGGGCGCCGCATCGGCCAGACCTCCTTGGCGACATAGGCAAACTGGGTCATGTCCGAATAGATCATGGTGTCGTCCGGCAGCCCCGCCGCCAATGCATCGACAATCGCCACGATCCCCGGGCGCGCGGCGTCTGTTTCGGCGCGAAATGCCGCCGTCGCCGTGGCCACATCCTCGGCGCGCCAGTCGCTGGTCGTCTGCTCCAGCAAGCCAGCCACCGCATCCATCAAAGGAAGCGCACTACATTGATACAGCGCGTCCCCCGGCGCGCCCGTGGCTGCCAACACCTCCGTATCAATGTTGACAATAATCGCCCGCGCCTTGTGCCCCGCATGTTCACGCCACAGATCGACCTCGGCCAGATCCGTGCCCAGAAACAGCACCAGATCCGCCTCCGCCAGCCCCTTGATGCTGCCCGCTTTGGCCAGACAGGGACCATAATGCAGCGGGTCATCCGGCGCGGCCAAACCACGCCCGGCAAAGCTGCACATCGAGGCCGCCCGCGTTTTGTCCAGCACCGCGCGGATCACGCTTTCAGGTGCCCCATCGCCCGGCAAGTGGCCCTTTCCCGCGCCGCCACCCAGCACGATCAACGGACTGCGGGCACGCTCCAGCGCCCCGGCCACCGCCGCCGCAGCGGCTTTGGCCTCGTCAAATTGTTCCGGCACGCATAGCGGCGCCGGGGGCTCCGGCGCATCGGCCCCCAGCACGGCAATCGGCACCTGAATATGCTTTGGCCGGGCGCGCCTGGTCTGAAACTCGACAAACGCCCGGTCCACCAATCCATAGGCGGCCGTGGCCGTGTGTGCGGTCTCGGACCAATCACACACACAGGCCGCCGCGCCCTCCTGATCCAGCATCTGATGCAGCTGCCCCCGGCGGTTGGCCACCTCGTCCAGGCAGGACGAGATCACCAGCATCGGCACGCTGTCGGAATAGGCCTGCCCCATCGGCGTCATGATATTGCACAGGCCCGGCCCGGTGATCACATAGGCAACCCCCGGCTTGCCCGACGCACGCGCATAGCCGTCCGCCATGAACCCGGCGCCCTGTTCGTGGCGGGCCAGAACATGGGTGATCCCGGCCTGTTCAATGCCACGATACAGCTCGATATTGTGCACCCCGGGGATGCCGAAGATCACCTCGACCCCGCGTTCTTTCAACATGCGCGAGATCTGTGCGCCAAGTGGACGTTGCATATTCTCAACCTCTCCAGAATGTTGCGGTGAACAGCACATACACCACCAGTAGCTCCAGCCGCCCAACCAGCATCGCAGCGGTCAGCATCCATTTTGCCATGTCGTTCAGCGGCGCGAAATTTCCTGCCGGGCCAATGATATCGCCCAGCCCGGGCCCGATATTGGCCAGCGCCGTTGCCGCGCCGGATATTGCCGTCACCGGGTCCAGCCCGGTCAGGCTCAACGCCACAGACAACACCCCAAGCGAGACCACGAACATGATGAAAAACGTCATCACCGAGGACAGAACCTCCTCCGCCACCGGGCGCCCGTCATAGCGTGGCGTGAACACGCCGTGCGGGCTGTGGATCGCCTGCATCTGCGCCTTGAACGAGGCGAAAAGCAGCTGATAGCGGAATATCTTGACGCTACAGGCGGTCGATCCCGCACAGCCGCCAACCAGGCCGATGAAAAAGAAGAACACCACCGGGAAGGTGCCCCAAAGCTGGTAGTCAACGCTGGCAAACCCGGTGCCGGAAATGATCGAGGTGGCGTTGAACAGGCCTTCGCGAAAGCCGTGCTCCAGGTGATCGCCATTCACCACCAGCCGGTACAGCGCAAGGATCATGGTAACGCTGACAATGAACGCCAGATAGGCCCGCACCTGCGGGTCCCGGAACAACGGCTGGGCGCTGCCGGCAACGATTTGCACATAGCGCACGAAGGGCAGGCTGGCGAGGATCATGAACAGCGATGCCACGTATTCCGGCGCGCCGCTGAACGCCCCGAACGAGGCATCATGGGTTGAAAACCCGCCCGTAGACATGGTGGTCAACGCGTGGTTGACCGCGTCAAACGGCGACAGGCCCACGGCCAGAAATGCCAGGCCACAGGTGATTGTCAGCGCCAGATATATCCACGAAATCTGCCCGGCAATCTCGGCCGCGCGTGGCAGGACTTTTCCCATGGTTTCAAACGCTTCCGAGCGGAAAATCTGCATACCGCCAATCCGCAGCTCGGGCAGAAAGGCCATGGCCACAACGATGATGCCAATACCGCCGAACCATTGCAGCATCGAGCGCCACAGCAAAACCCCCTCGGGCATTTCGTCCAGCCCCGACAGCACGGTCGAGCCGGTGGTGGTCAAGGCCGACATCGCCTCAAAAACCGCGTCCGTCAAACGCATGTCCAACTCGCCAAACATGAGCGGTATCGCACCAAACACCGGCAACACCGCCCACACCGCCGTGGTCAGGATAAACGTCTGCTGCAACGAAAGCCCGTTGCCACCCGTATTTGCCGTGGCAATTGCCATCGACATGCCGATCAGGACGGTAATCACCGACGCAATCAGGAACACCTGCCAATCGGCCTTGCCGAACAGGAAATCGGCCATGGCCGGGATCAGCATCGCTGCCCCCAAAGCGGCGACAAGCAGGCCAATTACATGAAAGATAGGGCGCAGATCAAACATGCGCCGAGGCTTGGCTGCGAAGCCCGCCCCTGTCAAGCACCCCGTTCATCTTGGCCCAAATACCGTGGGGGTCCGGGGGTGAAACCCCCGGCCGGTCGCCCCGGCACATGCCGGGGCGAAACCATTACCCAACGTGAAACAGCGTCTCAAACAACTTTGGATCCAGGCTTTCCGCGTGAAACGTATCGCCCTCGGTCAGGATCGACACCGCATCATGAGAGTGCAGGCTCTCCTGGTGGCTGGCAATCACCCGAAAGTCGCCAACACGCGGGTCGATCTGCAATTGCTCGCAAAACAGCCGCGCCGCGTCTTCGACAAAAATCGGGTTGGCCGCGTTCAACTCGGCAAAGGCCTGTTCGTCCTCACGCTTGACCATCACCTGGGTTTCCGTCGGCACCGCTTCCCGGCACAGGTCGATCAGGTCCTCAAACCACAAACAGCCCTTGTCGCACAATACCTCAACCGACAGCCGCGCCACCGAACGTTGCGAATGCGGCGTTGCCAATTGCCCGCGCACCTGGCGCGCATGTTCGGCCAATTCCAGCGAACAGGGGCAGGTCGAGCTATAGACATAATCCAGATGGATAAACTTGCGCCGCGCCCCGCGATGTTCGATCAATTCCAGGGCAATGTTGTAATATTGATAGCCTGACAAGCCTGAACGCAGGGATTCAACCTTTGCCGGGTAGGAAAACTGCATTTCTATGCGCGCGTCCAATGACTCCAGGTCGGTCTTGTAATCGTCCAGCGCCGCCTCGATCACGTCAAAGGAAAAGGTCTTGTCGGCATGCTCGTAAAACGACCGCATGATGCGCGACATGTTGATGCCCTTCTTGCCGGCCTCCAGGCTGACCGTGCCGGTCACCGAGGTCTCAAGCGTAATGTCGCCGCCGTCACGGGTGTGGTAGTTGATCGGCAGGCGAAAGTTGGAAATGCCCACATGCTGGATCATCTCGCGTGCGCCCTGAATCAGGCTGGCGGGGCCATTCTGCAAGTCCGGCATGCTGGCCTTGTAGGTCGCATCGGGGACAAACTCCGCATCATACTCCCGTTTCAGCGGTGGGTAATTGCCCACTTCCTGGCCCGGCAACAACCGCGCGATCGAGGGGTCCAGTCCAGCCACCTCCACCGGGTTCGCCGCTTGCGCCCAGGCGCGCAATGTCGCCAGCGCGCGCTCGGCTTCCTTGCGGTCAGGAGTCTCCTCGGGACCGGGGCATTGATAATTCATTTTGGCACCTCCATGCACCTGTTCGCCCCTCCAATGTAGGGGCTTTGGCGCGATTCACCAAATGCCGCTGCGTCGCAGGCGCGTCAAACCGCCTTGAGCGCACCCAACAGATCGCGGCGCAGATCCTCCACATGCTCCAGCCCGACCGACAGACGCACCAGGCCCGGCACGATGCCCAGCTTCGCCTTTTGCGCGTCCGGCAGGCGTTGGTGCGTGGTCGTCGCCGGATGGGTAACGATCGACTTGGCATCGCCCAGATTATTCGAAATCAACACGATTTCCAGCGCGTTCAGAAACCGAAACGCCGCCGCCTGCCCGCCTTTGAGCACCAGCGACAGCACCGTGCCCCCGGCCCCCATCTGCGCCATGGCCAGCGCGTGATCCTTGTGCCCGGCCAGCCCCGGATAGATCACCCGCTCCAGCGCCCCGTGCCCTTCAACCGCTTGCGCCAACGCCAGCGCGCGCGCCGCCTGGGCGCGCACCCGCAACTCCAGCGTCTCCAACCCCTTGAGCAGCACCCAGGCATTGAACGGGCTAAGCGCCCCGCCGGTATGTTTCATATACGGTTCCAAAGTGCCCCGGATAAATTTCCGCCGGCCCAACACCACCCCGCCCAAACAGCGCCCCTGCCCGTCGATATGCTTGGTGGCCGAATAGATCACCACATCCGCGCCCTGTTCAATCGCCCGGGAAAACACCGGCGTGGCAAACACATTGTCCACCAGAACCAAGGCGCCAACCGCCCGCGCCAATGCAGAAACAGAAGCAATATCAACCAGTTCCAGGGTTGGATTGGAAACGCTTTCAAAAAATACCGCCTTGGTATCGGCCCGGATCGCCGCCTTCCATGCATCCAGATTGCCGCCATCCACCAGCGTTACCTCGACCCCGAACCGGCCCAGTACATCCTCCAGCACATACAGGCACGAACCGAACAAAGCGCGCGCCGCAACCACATGATCCCCGGCGCTCAGCAGGCTCATCAACGCGCCCGATACCGCCGCCATGCCGCTGGCGGTGGCAAACGCATCCTCGGCGCCTTCCAGCGCGGCAATGCGCTCCTCGAACATCGCCACCGTCGGGTTGCCATAGCGGGCATATATATATTCCTCGTCGCCGGCTTTCAGAAACCGCGCCTCGGCCGCCTCCGCGCTTTCATAGACAAAGCCCTGGGTCAGGAAAATCGCCTCGCTCATCTCACCATATTGGCTGCGCCGCGTGCCTGTGTGAACCGCTTGGGTCTGCTTGTGCCATGTGTCCATATCGTGCCCTTTCCACTGTGCCTTCGCACAAAAAAACCCCGACCGCGAGGCTCGGGGGGGACCCTGACCTCTTTAGCAGCTTGTTTTAAGTGGCCTGCAATCCGGAGACAAATCGCCACTGCCCCCTCGTACCTGTGAACAGCATCGCGCGTCAAGCGCTTGCTTTGGCCGCGCCAACGCCCCATGCTGCACCAAAGAGGAGCGCGCCCATGTCCCACCCCATTGATCTTTACTACTGGCCGACGCCGAACGGTTGGAAAATCTCCATTGCACTCGAAGAGATGGGCCTGGCCTATACTCTCAAACTGGTGAATATCGGCGCCGGCGAACAATTTGCGCCCGACTTTCTGAAGATCGCACCAAACAATCGCATGCCGGCCATTGTCGATCCGGACGGGCCGGATGGGGCGCCGATCTCGGTATTCGAATCCGGCGCGATCCTGCTGTATCTGGCGCGCAAGACCGGGCGTTTTTACGGCGCCAACGAACGCGAGCGGGTCGCGGTCGAAGAATGGCTGATGTGGCAGATGGGCGGGCTTGGCCCGATGGCCGGGCAGGCACATCACTTCCTCAAATACGCTCCGGCGATGGGCCATGACCTGCCCTATGCCAAGGACCGTTACCGCGCCGAGACCGGGCGCCTGTATGGGGTGATGGACCGCCGCCTGGCCGACAACCGCTACCTTGCCGGGGATTTCTATTCCATCGCCGACATGGCCTGTTGGGGCTGGGCCTCGCTTTGGCAAGGCCAGGAACAAAGCCTGGATGACAT
>CAYSBG010000124.1:0-6371 GCA_964429125.1 uncultured Aliiroseovarius sp. | reverse complement strand
CTGAGTCCCCCTTTTGCGCCAGATGCCTTCTGGTGAACCGAAACGATGGTGCCATCCGCTGCCCGGCAGTGGTTTGCTTGCACTATGGCCGTTGGGAAATCCAGAACTGCGCGTCGTACTCGTTCATCTCATCAATCAAAACCTGTTCGCAATTTTACGGATTGGTGACCAAGGCAGATCGTGGGGTAGATGCAGGTTACCAGCGCGCGGGCTGCTGCGCGTAGGCGATATACAACGGATGTTTTGGGTGGCCCGCCTTGCTTAACCCCAGATGAAATAGTGGTTTACCTGTCCTTCGAAGGAGTGTCTCAACTGTTGCGCCTCGCCCCATGAATGTCCCGTGGGTGCCCCATGCACAAATGACTTGATCCGCCCAAATCGCCGCCTCCAGAATCGTCGCGTCATTTTCAGGCCCTACCGGGTCAGGCGCCCTGCGCATGGCGCGGGGATCCGTCGCGCGCCAGGCGAAAATGTTGGTCACGCGAAAGGCGCCAAACCCCAATGTGCGTGCCCGCCGTTCACAACGTTCCACCGTCGGGTCATTCTGTTGTTCGGTGGCGGTTGAGGGATTCAACATTACAAAGCTGACCCGGCGCCCATCCGGTTGCCAAATTCGGGTTAGTTCGTACCGATACAGTTCATCGTCCGAGTAGGTCGCAGAGGAGGGCGCATCGCCTTTGAGAAATTCACGGGTAATCATTCGGTCGTTCTGCGTGTTTTGCCGCTGCTTGGCAAGGTTCAGGGGGTTGCGAAGCTTTGCCCTTTCGGTAAAAATGCCTCTTTTCCGGGAGGGCGCCATGCTGATAAGCGAAATCATCCGCCACAAACGCGACGGCGCTCGCCTGACGCAGGGTGAAGTTGAAGCTATGGTTGCCGGCATTACCGACGGCAGCGCCGGGGATGATCAGGTCGCCGCTTTTGCCATGGCGGTTTATTTCAAATCCATGGACGCCGAAGAGGCTGCATTTCTGACTCTGGCCATGCGTGACAGCGGCGATGTTTTCGATTGGTCGCATTTGCCTGGCCCGGTAATTGACAAGCATTCCACCGGTGGGGTCGGCGATAATGTCAGCCTTTTGTTGGCGCCGATCATTGCCGCATGCGGTGGCTATGTGCCGATGATTTCTGGGCGCGGGCTTGGCCATACTGGCGGCACACTCGACAAAATGGATGCAATTCCCGGCTACACCAGCCAGCCAGACAAAGCGTTGTTGGGCCGTGTGGTTGAACAGGTGGGGTGTGCCATTATCGGCCAGACCGGCGACCTTGCCCCGGCCGACAAACGCTTTTACGCGATCCGCGACGTGACTGCGACGGTCGAAAGCGTGCCTTTGATCACCGCCTCGATCCTGTCCAAAAAACTCGCCGCAGGGCTGGGCGGGCTGGTGATGGACGTGAAGGTCGGCAATGGCGCCTTCATGGATAACCTCACGGACGCCCGCGAACTGGCTATCAGCCTGACTCGCACGGCCCAGGCGGCGGGCCTGCCTTGCCACGCATTGCTGACGGATATGAACCAACCGCTGGCTTCGGCGGCCGGAAATGCCGTGGAGGTGCAAAATGCCGTGGATTTCCTCACCGGGAGCCATCGGGATGCGCGTTTGGAGCAGGTAACCCTATCCCTGTGCGGCGAGATGTTGATGATTGCCAAGCTTGCAAAGGACCGAGCGGACGGTGAACGGAAATCGCGGAATGCCCTGCAAAGTGGGGCTGCGGCGGAGCGGTTTGGACGCATGGTTGCTGCCCTTGGCGGGCCGGCAGATCTGGTCGAACACCCGCGGAAGTATTTGGCCAGCGCGCCGGTTATCCGGCCTTTTGTCGCCCCGAAAACCGGTTTTGTCGCTGATTATGCCACGCGCAGTGTCGGGCTTGTCGTGGTTGAATTAGGTGGTGGCCGGCGCAAGGCAAGCGATATGATCGACCCGGCAGTTGGCCTGACGGGCCTGCGGGGCCTTGGCACAAACGTTAAAAAGGGCGATACGCTGGCAATGATCCATGCGGAAAACGAGGCCGATGCCGCGCGTGCCGAACAGATGCTCTTGCAGGCTATTCAGATCGGTGAGGCCCCTGCGCAAACACAGGCCATTATCGAGACAATGACCGGCGCCTGAGCCTTTTGGCGATCAGGTGTTGAACACCCGGCTGGGATGCAACTCGCCAGCCCGATAGGTGCCGACCGCGACCGCTTTGCCCTCAAACGATGCCCACGCTTCGTCGCCATATTCCACCTCCGATGCCAACACCAATCCAGGGTTTCCGTGGCGTAGCCGGGTGGCTGCGTCGCAGGTGCAGGGCAATTCCGGCAATTCCCCCAACCCGTCTTCCAGGGGGCGTAGGTAGGCATCCAACTTCCCGGTCCGGGCCAATTCCTCGACCAGATCCATGCTTACCCCTTCTTCGGCATCAAACGGGCCTGACCAGACACGGCGCAGGGATTTCACATGCCCGTAACATCCTAATGCGGCCCCCAGATCGCGGGCAATGGCGCGCACGTATCCGCCCTTGCCGCAGACCATTTCCAGCGTAACATGGTCGGCGTCCACCCGCTCGACAAAGTTCAGTTCTTCGACCCAAAGCGGGCGGGCCGCGATCTCGATGTCCTCGCCGTCGCGGGCCAGTTTATAGGCGCGTTCGCCGTCAATTTTGACTGCGGAAAATTTAGGCGGAACCTGCATGACCTCTCCACGAAATCCGGCCAGGGCGGCTTCTATTTCGTCATCGGCGGGGCGCGCGTCGGATTGGGCAATCACCTCGCCCTCCTGATCGTCGGTGTTGGTTGCCTGCCCAAGTCGAACGGTGAAAACATAAGCTTTGAGCGCGTCGGTGATGTAGGGCACGGTTTTGGTCGCTTCGCCCAGGGCCACAGCCAAAACCCCGGTCGCTTCCGGGTCAAGTGTTCCCGCATGGCCAGCCTTTTTCGCCTCCATTGCCCAGCGGACCTTGTTGACCACCGCATTAGAGGACCAGCCTGCGGGCTTGTCGATGACTAACCAGCCGGAAATATCGCGTCCCTTGCGTCTGCGTGCCATCTATACCTCATGTGTTCTGCGTTGAATGGGCCAAGGTCCGCCTGCTACAGATCTGCCTGCCTTCAGTCAACCACGCCAACGATCGGACCAAGCCGCTCGCCCAGATCCGCGCGGCCCAATTCCGGCGCATACAAGCGCGAAACATTGCCGTCAAAGAATAGGGCATCAGGCAAACCCAGATAGTCCCGAAAGAACCGCGCGAATTGATGAAAGGTGACGCGGTAGTCCGAAATAACGAACACCGCACGCGTTCCATCGGCGTTGGTGCCTACCCCGTTGCGATAATACCGGGAAGTAGAATTGGCCATGAAGCGGGGATGCAGGGCACCGTCGATCACCAGCATTGGCCCGGATTGACTGGCAAATCGGCATTCTGGTTGGGCAGCAGAAAAGGCGTCAGCCTCCCAAACGCGGAAACCAGAGCCTTTGGGACCGATACAGAAAACCCCGTTAGGCAAAAGGCCGAAATTACCATACCCGCCGCCATCAGAAAGAGAGGTCTCCTGTTTGCCGTTTTCAATAAACAGGCCCACTGGACGGCGATCAGCATGGAACATTCCAGCATTCATGGCGAATGCCAATTGCCGCTCCCCCAACGTTTCCTGAACCGCTGCGAAAGAGCCCAGTATCTCTCCATCAGGGCCCCGCAACCAAAGCCGCAGGTCGTCGTCCGCGGTAACTTCGCACAGTGAAAAGGAACGATTTTCATATTCGGCAACGCGACAGGTCAACGCCTGAGCAGGCCAGGCAACAAGCAGCAGAAAGGCCCAAAAAGCCGCGCGTTTCATTCCTCTCCCCGCTTTTCCTCGCGATTGTTGTCTTCCAGATCCCGCCGAACCGATTCCTGTGCAAACAGACGGCGGCTTTCCTCCATCTGATCAAAGGTTTCGTCAATGCGAAACCGAAGCTCGGGTGTGTGACGCAACTTGATGGCTTTGCCGATCATTTTGCGCATCTGCCACTGGTTGCGCGCCAAGGCATCAATCGCCTCGCGTTGCCCCTTGCCGCCCAAGGGCAGCACATAAACCGTGGCCACCCGCAGATCAGGCGACGTGCGGACTTCGCTCACGGTGATCGACATGCGGTTCAGGTCCGAGTCATGGACTTCTCCTTGCATGAGGATCTGCGAAAGCGTGCGCCGGATCAATTCGCCAACTTTGAGTTGTCGCTGCGAAGGGCCGGAATTTTTTTCAAAACGTCTGGAAGCCATGAGAGCGATGTAAGCCCGATTGCTCCGCCATGCAACCTTGGCTAAACCATTCAGGACAAAAGAGGGAACGAATATGAGCGATCTAGCGGGAATTGTGGTGATGGGCGTGTCCGGGCGGATGGGCCAGATGCTTGTACGCGAAGTGGTTGCAAGCAAGGGCGCGCGGTTGGTTGGTGCGCTGGAGCGGCCGGGGCATGATTGGCTGGGGCGCGATGTCGGAGAGGCGATCGGGCTGGGCACAGTGGGAGTCGTGGTGAGCGATGATCCGCTGGAAGCCATTGCCGGAGCCCAGGGTGTTCTGGATTTTACCGCCCCAGCGGTCAGCGTCGCCATGGCCGATCTGGCCGCACAAGCGCGTGCAGTGCATGTGATTGGCACCACTGGTTTTTCAGAGGAGGATCTGGCGCGGCTAAAGCTGGCGGCACGCCACGCGACCATTGTCCGAGCAGGCAACATGAGTCTTGGGGTCAATCTGTTGACCAAGCTGACACGGATGGTTGCCAAGGCGCTGGACGAGGATTTTGACATCGAGATTGTCGAGATGCATCACCGCCACAAGGTCGATGCGCCTTCGGGCACGGCATTGATGTTGGGCGAGGCAGCCGCCGAGGGGCGCGGGGTGCAGTTGGGCCGGGTTGCGGACCGGGGCCGGGACGGAGAAGTCGGCGCGCGTGTGCCTGGCCATATTGGCTTTGCCGCATTGCGCGGTGGCGATGTGGTTGGGGAACATGACGTGATATTCGCCGCAGCGGGCGAGCGTATTATTTTACGACATGTTGCCACTGATCGGGGGATCTTTGCCCGGGGTGCGCTTAAAGCAGCCATGTGGGGGATCGGGAAGAAGCCCGGGGAGTACGATATGATGGATGTACTGGGGCTTTAGCGGTTTCGCCTGCTGACGCAGGCGACCGGCTGGGGGCGCTGCCCCCAGACCCCCGAGGTATTGAGCCCAAGATGAAGGGGATGTTTGTTTTATGCTGCCAGCCCTTTGGCGCCCATTTCCAAGAATTTCTTGCGCCGGGCTTTGCGCATGGCATCGCCTTTGGCTTTCTTGATCAGCTTGGCCAATTCTTCTTCCAGGGCCTGGCCGACGTTTTTGATTACCTCATCGCGCCCGCGTTGGGCGCCGCCTGCGGGTTCCGGGATGATCCGGTCTATGGCGCCCAATTGGCGCAGGTCCTGGGCGGTGACGCGCATGGCTTCGGCAGCTTCGCGCATCTTTTCACCGTCTTTCCACAGGATGGATGCGCAGCCCTCGGGGCTGATCACCGAATAGATCGAGTGTTCAAGCATCATTACCGTATTGGCGGTGGCCAAGGCCACGGCACCGCCGGAGCCACCTTCGCCAATAATCAGCGAGATCAGCGGGCTTTTCAGAGAAAGGCATTTTTCCGTGGCCCGCGCGATGGCCTCGCTTTGCCCGCGCTCTTCGGCGCCCTTTCCGGGATAGGCTCCGGGGGTGTCCACCAAGGTAATCACTGGCAGGGCGAAACGGTCGGCGAGGTCCATCAGCCGGATCGCTTTGCGGTAGCCTTCGGGGCGGGACATGCCGAAATTGCGTTCGATGCGTGACTTGGTGTCGTTGCCTTTTTCCAGGCCGATCACCATCACGGGCACATCGCCAAGACGCGCCAGACCTCCCATGACCGCATGGTCATCGGCGAAGTTCCGGTCACCCGCTAGCGGGGTGTACTCGTCAAACAGAGCTTCGATGTAATCCTTGCAATGGGGCCGCTCCGGGTGGCGTGCGACCAGGCATTTGCGCCACGGGGTAAGGCTTCCGTACAACTCGGCAAGCATTTCCTCGGCCTTTTTGTCGAGCGCTTCGGCCTCTTTCTCAATGTCCACATCATCCTCGGCGGCGCGCGCCATCGCACGAAGCTCTTCGGCTTTGCCTTCGATTTCCGCCAGGGGTTTTTCAAACTCAAGGTATATGGACATGCGGCCTCCTGATTTACCCGACTTATATGGCCAAGCGCGCGCGGCATTGCAACATGTGAGAATTCAGCAAGACATGTTAAGTCCGGGCGGGCCATGGTGCGGGGGGAATTGTTGAGGATGATATGAGCAACGCATATGAAAAACGGCTGATCCGGGTAATGGAATATATCCATGACAATCCGGCAGGGGAC
>CAYSBG010000123.1:0-6408 GCA_964429125.1 uncultured Aliiroseovarius sp. | reverse complement strand
GGGGGCGTTTTGATCACCTTGTCGCGGTCGGCGCGCGTGGTCGTGAATGTGGCGATTGCGCTTTCGGTCAACCGTTGGGCCTGCGCGATTTCGTCGAGCTTTTTCTCTACCTTTGAGGCGCCTTGGCCAAGTCCGGCGGTCTGCTGATGTTGCAGATAGGTGTGGCGCATACCGTCAATCGCCGCCTGCAGGCGCGCGCTTTCTTCGCGCATGATCCGGGCCGATCGCGCCGCCGCTGCAGCCACCCAGATGATCGCGACCGGCATGAACACTGCCATGATGGTCATCACCAATTGCAACGGGTTGGCCTGTAGCCCCTGGCCCGGCTCCCCGCCGACAATATCGCCGCCGAGCACCAGAAAAAACACGGCACAGCCAACCAGCCAGATCAGCGAAAGCGCCAGTGCGATAATCTCGCTGGCGCTGATCCCCGGTGCGTTGCTCTTGTCATATACGCCAAGCAAAACCGGGTTTTCGCGGGACAGTTTGTCACTCATACCAGTTACCCCCGGATCGCCTGTGTCAGATGAACTGGATTGACACGATTTCATAGGCCTTTTCGCCGCCAGGCGTGCGGACCTCGACCGAGTCGCCCTCTTCCTTGCCGATCAATGCGCGCGAAAGGGGGGATTTGAGGTTGAGCTTGCCCGCCTCGATATCCGCCTCCGGTTCCCCGACGATTTGATAGGTCTTTTCTTCGTCGGTATCCTCGTCGACAATCGTCACTGTGGCGCCAAACTTGATTGTGCCCGACAGGCTTGCCGGATCAATCACATCGGCCAGCGACAGGATACCTTCCAGCTCTTTCACACGGCCTTCGATAAAGCTCTGCTTTTCGCGCGCGGCATGATACTCGGCATTTTCCGAAAGGTCGCCATGTTCGCGTGCCTCGGCAATTGCCCGGATCACCGCCGGACGCTCAACCATCTTGAGCTGTTTCAGTTCATCGTTCAGCGCGGAATGCCCCACGCGGGTCAGAGGTATCTTTTCCATGACAGCCTTTTGTTCGTTTGTGGCGGGCAGGGCAACCTGTATTCGTCTCAGCAGCAGGTCTGGACCTGCCAATTTGGCAAAAACGGTAGGCAAGCCCACTCCCATCCGCTAGTTTGCCATAAAAGAAAAGCAAAAACGAGCAGTTTGCAATGACATTATTATTAAGGGCAACCGTACTATACCTGTTGGCGGGCGGCGTTTTCGTCGCCATTTTCCGGGATAGTCCGCTGGACCTGCTTCGCGGTATCTTTTCGGTACTGCCAGGCTCCTTTACGCTTTTCCTGATGCTTGCCTGGTGGGTGATCCCGGTGTTTGCGGTTATGTTATTGCTGGTGCCTTGGCGCGAGCTTTTGGCGCGCCTGCCCCGGGCGTTCATCGCCATTTTCCTTTGCATGCTGTTCTTCCTGGTTTTCACCATGTTGAAAACCTCGCTGCCCTACGCGCTGCCATTTTGGGCCGATCCGTTAATGGCGCGGGTGGATCGGGCGCTGTTTTTCGGTGCGGACCCCTGGGATGTTGCCCACAGGCTGGAGGGTTGGGTCAATTTGCGCTGGGCCGGCCTTATCTACTTCCGCGCATGGGTAATGCCGGCGATGTTTGCGCCGGTTTTGTTAATTCTGTTCGACGCAGACGAAGCCCGCCAACGCCGGTTCTTTTTGATATATTTCTTCGTCTGGATCGGGCTGGGAAATATTTTGGCGTTGATTTTTCTGTCCGGCGGGCCGGTCTATTATGACGCATTGGTTGGCGGTGAAACCTTCGCCGGACTGACGCAGGCGCTCAAGGACAGCGGGGTTGCCGATAGCGGTATTGGCGCATTGCAGGCTGATTTGTGGCGCGCCTATTCTGAAGGTCTGCAAAAGGCAGGGTCGGGGATATCGGCCTTTCCCAGCGTGCATATCGGCATCGTCACCATGTTTGCGCTTTACCTTTTCGAGCGCAGCCGTTGGTTTGCGCCCTTGTCGGTTGCTTTGGTGGCGACATTTGTATTCCTTTCGGTGTATTTGGGCTGGCACTATATCGTCGATGGCTATTTCTCGATACTGGCGGTGGTTTTGCTCTGGCGGTTCTTGCGAAAACGCGAACTGACGCCCGGTTCTGATTGACCCGGGCAGGTGCCGCTTGTAACCCCTAGGGCAGCAAAACAAGGGGTGCGTCATGGCCGATATCGAACGCGAAGCGATGGATGTGGATGTAGTGATCGTGGGCGCTGGGCCTGCGGGCCTTTCGGCTGCGATCCGGCTCAAGCAACTTGACGAAGACCTGAATGTCGTTGTGCTTGAAAAAGGATCGGAAGTGGGCGCACATATCCTGTCTGGCGCAGTTTTGGACGTGTCCGGGCTGGACGCTTTGATCCCCGACTGGAAAGACAAGGGCGCGCCGATCACGGTTCCGGTGAAAAAGGACAGCTTTCACATGCTGGGCGCCGGGGGCGGGATCCGCATCCCGAATTTCCTGATGCCGCCGTTGATGTCAAACCACGGTAAATACATCGTCTCGATGGCCAATGTCTGTCGTTGGATGGCCGAACAGGCCGAGAGTATGGGGGTCGAGATTTACCCCGGCATGGCCTGTTCCGAGTTGCTCTATCGTGAGGATGGCTCGCTCAAGGGCGTGGTTGCGGGCGAGTTCGGCAAGAACGCCGACGGTACCCCCGGCGACGCGTATGAGCCGGGCATGGAGCTGAACGGCAAATACGTGTTCCTGTCGGAAGGCGCGCGTGGATCCTTGTCCAAGGAAGCGATTGCCAAATACGCTTTGGACCGAGACGCCGATTTCGCCAAGTTTGGCCTCGGGATGAAGGAAATCTGGGAGGTCAAACCAGAAAAACACAAGGAAGGCACGGTGACCCATACGATGGGCTGGCCGCTGGGCTGGAAAACCGGCGGCGGGTCTTTCATTTACCACCTTGAAAACAACCAGGTTTATATCGGCCTGATCGTTGATCTGTCGTATAAAAATCCGCACCTTTATCCCTATATGGAGTTCCAGCGGCTCAAGCATCACCCGATGATCGCTGACCTGCTTGAGGGGGGAAAACGTGTCGCTTACGGCGCCCGCGTGGTGACGAAGGGCGGCTACCAGTCGATCCCGCAAAGCGCGTTTCCGGGGGGCGCGCTGCTCGGTTGTTCCGCCGGGCTGGTCAACCTGCCGCGGGTCAAAGGCAATCATAACGCCATGTTGTCAGGTATAGCCGCTGCCGAAGCCGCCGTGGCGGCGATGAAAGCTGGACGCGAAGGCGACACGCTGACCGATTATGACAGCGAACTGCGCCAGGGCCCCGTTGGTCGTGACCTGAAGCCGGTGCGCAATGTGGCACCAATGAACGGGCGCTGGGGGACGCTGTTTGGCCTGACACTTGGCGGTTTGGACATGTGGGTCCAGACGCTGTTCAAGATCAGCCTGTTTGGCACCATGAAGCACGGCAAATCCGACGCTCAGTCCACGGGAAAGGCCGCTGACTACAAGGTGATCACCTATCCCAAACCGGATGGAAAGCTCTCGTTCGACCGACTTACCAATGTGAGCTTTTCCGCAACCAATCATGAGGAAAGTCAACCGTGTCACCTGCATCTGGCTGACCCGGATATCCCGATGCGGGTCAACATGCCGGAATATGACGAGCCCGCACAGCGCTATTGCCCGGCCGGGGTTTATGAGGTGGTAAATGACACATTTGTCATCAACTTTCAGAACTGCGTGCATTGTAAAACCTGTGACATCAAAGACCCGAGCCAGAACATCACCTGGACCGTGCCGCAGGGTGGCGATGGGCCGAATTACGGGAACATGTAATTCGCGCAGCACAACCTAAAGGAAACATTGTGTTATTTCACGCTTCGTGAAATGAAATCTTGCGTATTCTCGCGAAAATTCATGTGAAATAACGCATCCGGGCTTCTCAAGAAGCGGTGGAGAGGCTTTGCTGACCTCACGGCTGGTGCGTATAGACGCACCGCAAAATCCGTGAGTGGTACTGTTTCAAGTAATTTTAGTATTATAATGAACGCGGGTGGGTATGGTGTGAGCCGTGCCTGCCCGTTTTTTGCAACCAACTGGCGCACCATCCTTCAAAATGTCGTTGCTTTCCGGTAGAACGGCATGCCTCGCCCAATTGCCCAAATGCTTTCACACGCGAAAGTGCAACAAAACATGCGTGATAGCCGGGGCATCGGGTGCCAGACGCATTGCACCCCGGCGCCATGCCCTTTAGGCTCTCCCAAGATAATTCAGGAGAGAGAGAGCTTTGCGCATATCCATTTTGTCCCGCCTGCTGCCTGTGCTTTTGTCCGGGCTGACCTTGTCTGCGCCGGTTTACGCACAGGGTATCGCGGGCCCGTACCTGGCTGCACGACAAGCGGATTATTCCCGCGATTTTGCCGCTGCTGTTAAATATGGAATCCGGGCAATTACCAAAGACCCGCAAAACGCAAGCCTGATGGAGGGCCTGCTGATCGCGGAAATCGGCCTGGGTCAGATCGACCAGGCCACGCCCATCGCCCATCGACTGCAAGCCCTTGAAGACCAGAACCAGATCGCCGCGCTGGTGCTGTTGGCAGCGGGTATTCGTGATGAACGTTGGGACGATGTTCAGGACATCCTCGACAAGGGGCTTTCGATCGGTGCTGCCGTCGATGGTTTGATCCGCGCATGGGTGTTTTACGGCAAGGGGGATCTGCAGGCCGCCCTGGAGGTTTTTGACGAGATCGAAAAAAATGGCGACCCGGGGGAATTTGCCAATTACCACAAAGCGTTGATTCTCGCGCTTTCCGAGGATTTCGCGCGTGCTGCGAAAGTTTTGTCCGGCGTGGAAAGCGGGAGTGTCCGCCTAAGCCGGCAAGGCGTCATCGTTTATGCGCAAATCCTCAGCCAAATAGAACGCAACCCTCAAGCGGTAGCGGTGATCGACAAGACTTTTGGCGATGCGGCGGACGAGGAAATCAAAACCCTGCGGGCCGAACTGGCAGCTGGCAAGCCGCTGGAGTTTGACGAAGTGCGCACGCCCGCACAAGCGTTGTCAGATGTGTTTACCACCGTGGCCCAGGTCTTGGCCCGCGAATTGCAGCCAGATGTCGTGTTGCTGTATGCGCGTACGGCTGAATATCTTGACCCGAGCAACACCGAGGCGGGTTTGCTCGCGGCCGGATTGTTGGAAATGCTGGAACTGCACAACCTGTCGGTACAAGCCTATGCGCGTGTACCCAAAGACGACCGGTTGTATCTTTCTGCAAGCCTGTCACGGGCCGAGGCACTGCGCCGTTCCGGCGGCGAAGAGGAGGCGATAAGTGTTTTGCAAACACTTGCCACGACGTTTCCTGACAATGCCGAAGTGCAGAAAACCCTTGGCGACACGTTCCGTTTCATGAACCGTTGCGCCGACTCGCTTGCACCCTATGATCGCGCGCTGGCTCTCAGCGCACCACCCGCGCCCGACCAATGGTCCTTGTTCTTTGCCCGTGGCATTTGCCGCGAGCAAACCGACCGCTGGCCTGAGGCCGAGGCTGATTTCCTCAAGGCTCTGGAGCTCAATCCGGACCAACCTTCGGTATTGAATTATCTGGGGTATTCCTGGGTCGAGAAACACCAGAACCTCGACCAGGCGCTGGATATGATCGAACGCGCGGTTGCCGCCCGCCCCGAGGACGGCTTCATCACAGACTCCCTTGGCTGGGTGAATTACCGCCTGGGAAATTACCCGGCAGCGGTCAAAGGCATGGAGCGTGCGGTCGAACTGATCCCGGTGGATCCGGTGCTTAACGACCATTTGGGCGACGTGTACTGGGCGGTTGGACGCCGGCTGGAGGCCAGATTCCAGTGGCGTCGTGCGCTTTCGTTCATTTCCGATGAAGCCGACCTGAACGAGATCGACCCCGATCGTATCCGCCGCAAGCTGGAAGTCGGGCTGGATGTGGTTCTTGAAGAAGAAGGCGCCGCCCCGCTGAAGCGTTCCGATGAAGGCGGTTAAGGTCTTCGCTCCGGCCAAGGTCAACCTGACTTTGCACGTGACCGGGCAGCGTAAGGATGGGTTTCACCTGCTGGATTCGCTGGTGATGTTTGCCGATCTCGGGGACCGGCTGACTCTGCGCGATGCCGATGAAACGTCCCTTGAAGTCGTCGGGCCGCTGGCCAAAGGCGTACCGACGGGGGGCGACAACTTGGTGCTGCGGGCGGCGGCATTGTTCGATCGACCCGTGGCGATTACCCTTTCCAAGCATTTGCCCATGGCTGCAGGCATTGGCGGTGGTTCCTCGGACGCGGCCGCAGTGGCTTTGGCAATGTCCGACCTTACCGGCAGCCGCGATCTGCCCGAAGGATTGACCGCTTTGGGCGCTGATATTCGCGTCTGCCTGATGCGGCGGGCGGCGCGTATGCAGGGGATTGGCGAGCAGGTAACACCGCTTGCGACACTGCCGC
>CAYSBG010000122.1:0-6450 GCA_964429125.1 uncultured Aliiroseovarius sp. | reverse complement strand
GACCTGCTGACCGACGAAGCCGAAAAGTTTCTGGAGGCACTTGAGGCGGAATTCCGGCTAGAGCAGTTTCTGGAGCAATTGGCCGACCTAGAAGACACCTGCACCCTTTTGGTGCGGGGCGAGCGGTTTGAGAAAACCGGCGACGGGCTCAAGGCCGCTTTGGCGGAAATTTTTACCCGCCTGCGCGGCGAAGCCCCCGCACTCTACGCGCCGGGCATGGTGCGCAAGTCGGACTTCTTCCGCGACATTGCCGGGTCGCGCTATATCAACCTGGCGGAAGATATCTCGCGCGAGATGGGTGTAGCCAATGATGCGCTGATCAACCTTTACGACAAGTCCATCATTGCCGTGGAAAACCGGCCGCCTTCAGGCTCGCTTGATGACAAGTTCCAAAAAGCGCTGGAGCGGGTTACCGCTTCCGGCGAGGGTGTCACCCGAGAGCTGGGCGAGAAAGCCAAGAACGCGTTGGGTGTTGAACTGGAAGAGACCTTCCTTGTCGGCACTGGTTATGGGCGCGTGACATTGCCTTTTTCAAAAGAGCATATCCGCAGCGAAATCCTCTGCCACGGGCTGGGCGCGCATATGATGTATCCGAAAACCCGCACGGTTCTGGACATCGGTGGACAGGATACCAAAGGTATACAGGTCGACGAAAACGGGATCGTCGAGAACTTCCAGATGAACGACCGTTGTGCCGCTGGTTGTGGCCGCTATCTGGGTTATATCGCTGACGAAATGAACATGGGCCTGCACGAGCTTGGCCCGCTGGCAATGAAATCCTCCAAACCTGCCCGCATCAATTCGACCTGCACGGTATTTGCCGGGGCCGAGCTGCGTGATCGCCTGGCGCTGGGCGAAGCGCGCGAGGATATTTTGGCGGGCCTGCACCGAGCGATCATCCTGCGCGCCATTTCGATCCTGTCACGCTCAGGAGGGGTCGCTGACCAAATGACCTTTACCGGCGGTGTGGCCAAGAACCAGGCTGCTGTACGCGAATTGAAAAAGCTGATTCAGGAAAACTACGGAGACGTGACCATCAATATCGACCCTGACTCAATTTATACAGGCTCGCTTGGAGCGGCGGAGTTTGCCCGCCGCGCCGCCGAGGGCCGCATGGAAGGAGTGGACGCATGACACTTGCAGCAGGCATTGATCTAGGTACTGGAGCCGTAAAAGCAGCGATTTTCCGGGTGGAGAATGGCCGCGAGGAATGGTTGTCCAAGGCAACACTTCGGATTCGCCAACGCGATCCAATGCAACTTTCCCGGGAATCTTTCGAGCAGGTGCTCGCCGAAGCGGGACTTGAAGAAAGTGACATCGACTATATCGCCACAACCGGCGAGGGCGAGAGTTTGGAATGGCATACCGGCCACTTCTATTCGATGACCAGCCACGCACGGGGGGCTCGTTTCCTGGAGCCGCGATCGGTCGCCATTCTGGATAGCGGCGCGCTCCACGGACGCGCTATGATCATGGACGAAAAGGGCAAGGTCACGAACTACAAAATGACCAGTCAATGTGCGTCCGGGTCGGGGCAGTTTCTGGAGAATATCGCGCGTTATCTTGGGATTGCCCAGGACGAAATCGGCACCTTGTCGATGCAAGCAGATGATCCGGAGGAGGTAAGCTCCATCTGCGCAGTTCTGGCGGAAACTGACGTGATCAACATGGTCAGCCGTGGCATCACTGCGCCAAATATTCTCAAGGGTATTCACCTGTCGATGGCCGGTCGTCTGGCACGCCTGCTCAAATCCATTGGCGTAAAAAACGACGTGGTGATGATGACAGGCGGTTTGGCCAACGACGAAGGCTTGTGTGAGGCTCTGCGAGAGAAACTTGCGGTACTCAAGGGCGTTGAGGCTGAAGTCATAAATCATCCGGATTCGATCTATGCCGGAGCGATCGGAGCCGCACTTTGGGGTGCATTCCGTTTTGACAAGCTGGCTTCCGCCGGACAAATTCTAAAAGCATCCTGAGGAGAATATCAAATGGCCCTACAAATCATAGACCCCTGCACCGCTTGCGATGCCTGCGAACCAGTCTGCCCGAACGAGGCAATCAAGGAGGGTGATCCGTTCTACATCATTGATCCAATGAAATGCACCGAATGCGTTGGCGCCGAGGACGAGCCGCAATGCCAGTTGGTGTGCCCAGAAGAATGCATCATTCCCAACCCGGATTGGGAAGAGAGCAAGGAAGAACTGCAGGCAAAGTTCGAAGCTCTGCAGTAATCGCTGCGAGTCCAAAGGCGTCTTTTCAAAAAGCGCGCCTTTGGCGCACAGGTTTGTTTGATTGGCGCCCGGTTTGGGTTGGGCGACCCTTTTTTAGATCAGTTTAGGGCGCGCGCCAGCGCCAATCGCTGGGCCGGGACAAATTCCATTGCGCTGAGGTAAGTGATCAGTCCGGTATCATTCCAGTCTATCTCGGTGCGAATCGTATCAACCCTCAATACTGCCAGATTGGCAAACAATTGCGCCATCAAATCCCGGCCGACGCCGTGCCCCTGATAGCTTGGGTCCACTCCCAATGTATCCATCTCGGCCTCGGCATTGGCGTGGCCAAATTCACCAAAATCCACCCGCGCCATTATGAAACCGACGGGGTATCCTTCCATCTCGGCCACCAGCGAAACACGCACACCACTTTCATGCAGCGTGTCGTGCATTTTGCGGGTCAGATACTCTGTACGGTCGGCACCAGTGTTGGCCTTGTCGATTGAGATGATCTTGCGCAAATCGTTTTCCGCCATGGAGCGCACAATCACACGGTCGTTTGATAGTGCGTCAGAGGCATCTCCTGTGGGCGACGAAAAGTCTGGTTCTTTGTCCCATTGATCTTCGCGTTCCTCATTCAGTTTCTGTGCCATAAGCGCCGTTGAACGGGTGAGGACCACACGAGGAGCCAGTTCAAACCGGGCTTTGCCCAAAAACCCAAGCATGCCAGCGTTTTCCCATTCCACTTGGCTGTAAAGCGCTTTCACACCTTTAGAGGCCAGCACCTTTTCCAGATCGTCCAGCAAAGCCTGACCGTGGCCTTTGTGCCCATGCGCAGGGTCAACCGCAATAGCGTCGAGCGTCGCGACGGCGCCGGGCTTTCCAAACTCACCGTCGATCAGCTTGGCAAAGGCAAAGCCAACCAAAACGCCGCCCACTTCCAGCCCTGAATAGACAAAGTCCCTTGGTCTGCTGGTCGCTGTCTCCAGCCGTTTTTCAAAGTATCCGCGCCGTGAAATGCCGGTGGTCGCCGTATCAATCGCGATTACAGTTTCGAGATCTGCAGCGTTTAATGGCCTGATTTTACGCATGTTCAACCCTTTCAATGCATGCTGGAATAGAGGGTGGAGAGTTCCATGTCGTCCTCATCATCCAGCAATTCATCCAGTGCCGGAAGCATCGCCATTTCCTCTTTTTGGATATGCATTAGCATGCGCTCAATCAGTTCTCCCGCCAGCCCGCGAAACTGTTTCCAGGATTCCGTTGTAAAGCCGCTGGCAAGCGCATCACGCGCCAACCCCGCGACCTTTTGGCCAAGCGGTAATAATGCAGCGTGTTCTGCACGAAGATGCTCGCCTATTGCTACATCTCCCATCTCTTCCAGCCGCGTGAACAGCTCATTCTCCTCAAAGGCAAAGTGGGTGCTGATTTCTTCCTGAATGGTACCTGATGCGGCTTTCAGGATTTTCAGGACCTTCGCGTCGCCCACATCTGGCGCTCTCTTTCGCGCGCGGGCCAGCAGACCATCCAGCCCCTCAATGACCACCACAGTAGCTTGATGATCCTCGTGTAAAAGCTGCGCCGTGCGGCGGGAGAACATCATTTCCGAGCCTTTCAAATGCTAAAAACGTCAAAACAAGTAATATAATACCAAATTACCAAAATCAAGGCTGGAAGTTCCGCAACAGCCCTCGGATCCTTGTATTGGGGAGCGCGCCTGGCGCCGATCCGCCAGAATACATCCGGAAAAATAGGTGACTTCTATTTCTCCACCACCGCAGCGCGGCGGTCCTGGGCCTTTTTGCGTTTACCGATCTGCATAAGCATGGTCGCCAATGTAATCGAACCATACGTGGCGTTGGAGATGTCGTTGATTTCTTTGGTGACATCAAACAATGCCCATTCTTCCGGGCTGGCTTCGGCCGGGTCGTTCAGGCGACACTTCACTTGTGTGTCCTCAAACAGGCTGATGATATCAAATAGGGTTACCCGGCGGGCGTTTCCGGTAAACGAATACCCCCCACCAACGCCCCGGATGGACTGCACCAACCCAGCGCGCCCAAGCGTAAGCAGCACCTTGGCCAAGTGATGCGCGGAAACCCGGTATTTATCACCAATTTCTGCGGTCGAAATCTGCCGGTCAGGATTGGCAGCCAGTTCGATCAGGGCGAGGATGGCAAGGCGGCTGGATTTTTGCAATTTACGTTCCCTCGCAGTCGATTATGGCGCATCGTCAAGATTGAGTTCGAGCTGGATATACGGCCCGGCGACCATACCCTCGGACCGAAAGAATGACATCAGAAGTTGATCTTCCCGGCGCACCATATTGCGGATTTTACTGATTCCCGCTTCACGAAAACGGGAACATATTTCGCGAAAAAGCTGTTCTCCGATATGTTGTTCGCGCTGGTTCGGGTCAACGGACACCGCAAATATCCAGCCGCAAGGCTCCGAGCCGAATTCCCATCCCCGCACCTCTCCGGCGATTAATCCGGCAATCTCTGCGCCTTTGGGTGCCGCAATCAGAAAAAACCGTTCGTTCTGGCGTCGGGTGCCAAAGCGCTCGAAAATGTCCGCCCAGTATTCCGGCTTTGTTTTCCCGGTAACGCGCAAATCTAACGCGACTACCTGCGCTAGATCCTGCGCAGTTGCCCGACGAATTTCGAGCGGTTTGTCCTGAGTATCCTCTGACCGGTGGCTCATGAAAGATCTATCTCTTTTTTGTTTCTCGATAATATCGTATTATGGTACCGATTTATCGCTTTGCACGTCAAGGAAAGCATACTGAACAGGGAGTAACGCCGATGAGCCGGATCATCAAGCTTAAGGTCAATGGCCGCAAGGTTCAGGACCTTGTGCCCGACAACTTGCTGTTGGTTGACTATCTTCGTGAACGCCTCGGGTTGACCGGCACAAAGACCGGGTGCGACGGGGGAGAATGCGGCGCCTGCACCGTGTTAATTGACGGGGTTGCGCGCCTGTCGTGCATCACGCTCACCGCATCTGCAAATGGCGCCGAAATTGAAACTATCGAAGGCCAGGCAAAGGGCGGTACCCTCTCACCTCTCCAGCGCGCTTTTCATGAAAATCTTGGCACGCAATGCGGGTTCTGCACCCCCGGCATGATCATGGCAGCCGAATCTCTGCTGCGTAAGAATCCGAACCCGGACGAGGCCGAGATCAAGGAGGCTTTGGGCGGTAACCTCTGTCGGTGCACCGGTTATGTAAAAATAATCCGCAGCGTGCAGGCAGCAGCGGGGGAAATGGCATGAACGATTATTCCACCATTGGCAGGCCCATGCCGCTTGTAGATGGCGTAGAAAAGGTGACCGGCCGGGCTCGGTATACAGCCGACCTTGAGGATCGAAATACTCTCACCGGCCGAATCTTGCGCAGCCCCGTTGCCCACGGTCATATCCTTCGGCTCGATGTTTCACGCGCGCTGGCCTTACCCGGTGTAGCCGCTGTGGTGACCGGCGACGATTGTGACAAGACATATGGCGTTATTCCCATCGCCATGAATGAATACCCGATGGCGCGCGACAATGTGCGCTACCGTGGCGAACCGGTTGCCGCTGTTGCCGCAATCGACGCCGAAACCGCCGAGGTCGCCTTGATGCTGATCGAGCTTGAGATCGACCCGCTCCCGGCCCATGCCACTCCAAAAGAGGCACGCGCTGCGGACGCTACGCTTTTACATGAAAACAAACCCGGCAATCTGGAACGCGAGGTGCATCATGAGTTCGGCAACCCCGAGTCGGGCTTTGCCAAGGCCGATCTGGTGCGCGAGGAAACCTTTACCTGCGCCGAGGTCAACCACGCGATGATGGAGCCGAACGCGACATTGGCCGAATACGACCGGGAACGCGCCCGCCTTACCCTGCACACTTGCTCGCAAGTGCCGTTTTACGTGCACCTTACCGTGGCACGCGCCCTGGATATGGACACGTCCCGTGTGCGCGTGGTCAAACCCTTTGTCGGCGGCGGGTTCGGCCATCGGACCGAAACACTGAACTTTGAAATTATTGCTGCCCTGCTGGCCCGAAAGGCCGGGGGCAAGGTGATGTTGCGCCTGACCCGCGAAGAAACATTCCTGACCCACCGCGGCCGCCCGCAGACCGATGTGCGGCTGAAAATCGGCATGGAGAAAACCGGAAAGCTTACCGCAGTTGAAGCCGAAGTCACCATGGCCGGCGGTGCATATGCGGGCTATGGGCTGGTCACGATTCTTTATGCC
>CAYSBG010000121.1:0-6538 GCA_964429125.1 uncultured Aliiroseovarius sp. | reverse complement strand
CCACAGCGACCTCAACGCTGCGCGTCTACCAATTCCGCCACGACCGCAAGTCTCAGGCTTGGTGAGGCGCTACATAGCGAAGGCAACGGAGGAAGGGAAGAGTAAAACCGCGTTTTCTACCCCATTTTATCGCCACTGCACCGCCCCCTTGCAGCAACCCCAAAGTAGCGGTTCAAAACCGGAGTGTTTTCCTGTAGGCCTTGGCTGCGCGGGGCTTTTCCAGGGGGCTAGGAAACCGATGGTCGAATGGCGGATTGACGACGGGTTGACCGGCTACCACGAGGCCGAAATCTTCATGGAAACCCGCGCCGAGGCGATTGCCAGAGGAGCGGCAGAGGAACTTATCTGGCTGGTAGAGCATCCGCCGCTTTATACCGCCGGAACTTCGGCACGCGCCGCTGACCTGCTCATCCCCGACCGCTTCCCGGTTTTTTCCAGCAAACGCGGCGGACAATACACCTATCACGGACCCGGCCAGCGGGTCGTTTACGTCATGCTTGATGTCGGCGCACGCGGCCGCGATGTGCGCGCTTTCGTGCAATCGCTGGAACATTGGGTGATCGAAACCCTTGCCGCGTTTGGCGTGCGCGGTGAAATGCGTGCCCGGCGCGTTGGCGTCTGGGTCACAAGGCCCGAAAAGCCCGCCGCCGCCGACGGCAGCCCGCGCGAGGACAAGATCGCCGCCATTGGCATTCGCCTACGCAAGTGGATCAGCTTTCACGGCATTTCCATCAACGTCGACCCGGATCTTGAGCATTTCACCGGCATCGTCCCCTGCGGCATTTCCGAACATGGCGTCACCTCGCTGGTCGACCTTGGCCTGCCGGTCAGCATGAACGACGTCGATCTGGCGCTGAAGGCCGCTTTCAGCAAAGTGTTCGAATAGCCGGGGCACCCCGATCTTGCCTTTTGCCTCGCTTTCATGACAACACTGATGCAGAACCAGAAATTCAGGAAAACCAATGGCCCTTCGCAACGATATCGACCCTGACGGCATGCTCGAATTCTCGGTGGTTTTCACCGACCGCTCGCTCAACCACATGTCCGCCGCCTTTCAGGCGATCATGCGCGATATTTCCGCGACGTTGCGCGAGGTTTACCACGCCGATGCGGTGGCGCTGGTGCCCGGTGGCGGTACCTACGCGATGGAATCGGTTGCGCGCCAGTTCGCCACCAACGCCAAAACCCTGGTCATCCGCAACGGCTTTTTCTCCTACCGATGGAGCCAGATATTTGAGGCCGGAAGCATCCCCGAAAGCGAAATCGTGCTCAAGGCACGCCGCCCGGGCAACCGCCCTGACGCGCCCTTCACCCCGGCTCCGCTCAACGACGTCATCGCCGAAATCCGCGCCGAAAAACCCGATGTGGTTTTTGCCCCGCATGTGGAAACCTCCAGCGGCATGATCCTGCCTGGTGCTTATCTCAAGGCCGTGGCCGATGCGGTGCATGAACATGGCGGGCTGTTCGTTCTGGATTGCATCGCCTCGGGCTGTGTCTGGGTCGACATGCAGGAAACTGGTGTCGACGTGTTGATCAGCGCGCCGCAAAAAGGCTGGTCGGCGCCACCCTCGGCGGGAATGGTCATGCTGAACACCCGCGCACTTGACCGCGCCAAGGCGGCCGCCTCCACCTCTTTTGCGGTGGATCTGGGAAAATGGCTGACTATTATGGAGGCCTATGAAGCCGGCGGCCACGCCTATCATGCAACCATGCCCACCGACGCCCTGCGCGCTTTGCATGCGGCGATGAGAGAAGCCCGCGAGATCGGCTTTGACACCTTGGCCGCCGCACAATGGGAGCTGGGCCAAAAGGTCCGTGCCGTCCTTGCCGAACGCGCCATTCGCTCGGTCGCGGCCGAGGGGTTTGAGGCCCCCGGTGTTGTCGTCTCTTACACCTCCGACCCCGAGGTCAAAACCGGCAAGGCCTTTGCCGCCCACGGGGTGCAGATCGCGGCCGGTGTGCCGCTGATGTGCGACGAAGGCGCAGAGTTTTCAACCTTCCGCCTTGGCCTGTTCGGGCTCGATAAATTGCGCGATGTCGATGCCAGTGTTGCCCGCCTGACAGACGTGCTTGACCAGGTACTCTAGGACAGGCCCTAGCGGTTCAGCCGCGCGCGATCAGCACCAGGGTAACAAATATTCCCGGTACCAGCGCCAGCGCCGGAAGCGCCACGCCGGGGATGCCAAAAAAGAACCCGGACGCCGCCCATCCTGCCAGCGCCAGTGCGACTATCGCGAAAATTACCGCCGCTTGCCGGGTCTCTGTCCGGTTGCTGGTTTTGGCCTCGGTAAAGGTCTTTTCGGCCAGGCTTGCATGTTGGCTCATGTCCATGATCGTGTCTCCTGTTACAGGGTCGCGTTTCATGTGATATGTAAGGATAAAGGTTAAGATTTACATGCGCGCTGGCGCCGCAGCGGTCAGGTGTCGCAATTGAATTCCTAAAATTGAGTGTATTCAAGACTCTGCGCAGCTTAAATAATCACCTGATAACAAAGAAAGAAACTCGGTCAGGTCCGGCGCGTGGTGGTGGATATGTTCGGCCGGCTCAGATGTTGGTGCCACATGCACCGTGGTCATGCCCATTTCATGGGGCGCGGCCAGATTACGTCGGTCATCTTCAAACATCGCGCCCCGCTCCGGATCCAACCCGTCCGTGGTAAACACCGTTTCAAACGCCACCCGTTCCGGTTTTGGATGAAATCCCGCATGCTCGATCCCATAGATTGCATCAAACACCCCATCCAGGCCGCGCGCGCTCAGAACCCGCTCTGCATATGGCGCTGAGCCGTTAGTGTATACAATGCAGCGTCCCGGAAGCGTGCGGATTTTCGCCCTCAGCTCCGGCGCCGGATCCAGCCCGCTCATGTCGATCTCATGCACATGGGTCAGATATGGTTTCGGGTCGATTTCATGTTCGCGCATCAACCCGGCCAGCGTCGTGCCGTACTTGGCCCAATAATGCCGCCGAAGCCGGTCCGCCTCTGCCGCATCGACCTGCAATTCCTGCATGACCCAGTTGGTCATGCGCTTTTCGATCTGGTCAAACAGTCGCGCCTGCGGCGGGTATAAAGTGTTGTCGAGGTCAAAAACCCAGAAGCGTACATGAGAGAATTTGGCGCCAAGCATGGGCCTGTTTAGCGCCCTGCGGCATAAGGGGCAATGCGGGGTGCTTGATAATGAGGCCTTGGGGCGGCATTATCGTGCCAAATCAGGGAGCCCGGGGAATGCGAGAGATAAAACACGGCCACAAAGACGCCTATGACCTTGTGCTTGACGCCATCGACACCGGGCTTTATCGGCCTGGAGACCGGCTGGTCGAAAGCGAGCTGTCAGCACGGTTTGGCGTTTCACGCACACCAATTCGCGAGGCTTTACAACGCCTTGAGACCCAAAGCCTGTTGAGCCGCGATGGTCGATCGTTGATCGTTGCCTCCCTTGATCACAACCAACTGGCCGAACTCTACATGGTTCGCGCCGAGTTGGAGGGGTTGGCCGCCCGCCTTGCCGCACAGCACGCGGCGCCCGAAGAAATCCGGGTTCTGCGGGAAATGGCTGATGGCGACAGGGCTCTGGTCGATGATCCCGGGGCGCTGGCACAAGCAAATCGTCGATTTCACCGACAATTGCACCGGGCTTCGCACAATCGCTATCTGGTCCAGCAACTTGACCTTGTGCATCGCACCATGGTTTTGCTCGCAACCACGACCCTTTCCGCCCAGGGGCGTTCGACCAAAGCGGTCAACGAACACGACGCGATTGTCGCCGCGATTGAATCGCGTGACGGGGCCGCTGCCGACGACGCGCTACGAACGCATATTTCCAAGGCGTTTGAAACCCGCCTCAAACTCAACGCGGACCACCGCTAAGTGTAAGGCCCACACCTGGCTCGATAACTGGCGTATCAAACACCCCATGCGTGGTCTTGTCCCAATAAAATGGTTTGGTCAGAATTTCCCAGAACCCCTTGATCGCCGCCAGTGTCGCCATTGGGAAATAGAAATGCAGGCTCGGCACCCATAGGCGCAAAAACCGATGTTTGGGCGCGGAAACCGCAATCATGCCCACTGCAATCGTGATCGCTTCGGACAGGATGAATGTGACCGAAAGGCCCACCATCATGCCCGTGGGCATCAGCCCAACCAGCGGATGCGGCAAGCCCATTGGCAAAGCCCAAAAGGTCCACAGGAAAGGCGCCAGTGCCACTTGGCTAAGCGAGCAGAAAAAGATGATCTGCAGGCCCAGAAATCGCCACGCACCAATATCGCGCCACAGCCGGGCCGGGTCGCGCATATGCACCCCATAGGTCATTGCATAGCCTTTAAGCCACCGCGAACGCTGCTTGACCCAGGGCCAGGCGCGGCAATTGGCCTCCTCCTCGGTGACCGTGTCCAACAATTCGGTTCGGTATCCCTTGCGCGCCAGACGCACGCCCAAATCCGCATCCTCGGTAACGTTATAGGCGTCCCATCCCCCCAATTCCTCCAGTGCTTCTCTGCGGAAAAACAATGTGGTGCCACCAAGAGGGATGACGAAACCGAGTTGCTCAAGCCCTGGTAGAATTACCCGAAACCAGGTTGCATATTCTACGGTAAAACAACGGCTTAACCAGTTGGTTCGGGCATTGTAAAAGTCCAGAATCCCTTGCAGACAAGCAACGTCCTTGCCACGTTCATGAAACCGGCGCACTACTCTGTGGATCTGATCGGCAGCCGGCGCGTCCTCCGCATCATAGACACCTATGATGCTGCCCCGGCAAAAATCCAGGGCGAAATTCAACGCCCGCGGCTTGGTCTGCACCGCCCCGCGCGGCACCGTGATCTGCCGCATCCACCGAGGGAGATCTGCCTCCGCCAGGGTCGCGCGGGTCAGCCCGTCGTCCTCCTCGACAACCAGGCAAATATCCAGTAATTCACGCGGATATTGCAGCGCCTGCAATCGGCGCACCAGGCGCCTGGCAATTTCGCGCTCCCGATACAGCGGCACCAAAATTGAAACCGTTGGCAGTTTCTTGATCACTGGTCCGTGACGCTTGGAGAAGAACGCGACTTTCTGGTGCTTGCGTCGATACAAATACATCGACGCAGCGGACACTTTTAATGCCGAGTTTAACACCATGGTCAGGACTGCCCAGGTTGTGAGAAGGGCAAACCCGAATAATGGCGATATCGTGAAAATAGCGAATAATGTCAAAATGATAGCCGCTGACATCCGGCCGATCAACCCGCGGTTCCATTCGCGGCAGCTTTGTGAGATTTCCACCCGTGTTTCAGCCAGGCGTGAAAGGGATCGGTGGCGCGCGGCGATCAAGGCGTGCTGGATGTCTTCTTCCGGGGCAATGGCCAAATGCACATGGCCAAATTCAGCCGGCATCTCCTTGCGCAACTGGTCAAATTCGTCCGGTCGCGAGCAAATGACAACCGTCGCGCCCCCAACCCGTTTCCAGGGAACAATGCCGTTGCGAATACACATGTCGGCACCGACCCGATCAATCAGCCGCACATCCGGCGGCTCGGCCCCCAGATCGGCAACCATGGTGTCATATTGGTAGGCCAGGGCCTCGTATAATTCCTGGCGGGTGACCATCCCGTTGGCCTGTAGAATATCACCAAAGCGCGCCTCTTCGCGGCTTTGCAACGCAATCGCGCGTTCAAGATCTGACGTTGAAAGCGCGCCGCGTTCCACCAAAATCTCGCCCAGTAGCGCAGGGCGTGCGGACGCGGTTGGTGCCTGGGGCACAGGTGGTTCTGGATGAACCAATCTGAGGTTAGCATGCGCCATTTTTCGCCCAAAGCTCCTTGCTTGCACCAAGTAAAAGCCACGGGTGGTTAACATCTGGTTAACAGACGGAAAGTATTCAGCTTTCCACCAATTCAAACTGGAAAAACACTTAGGAGCGCGCCTCCATTGCCGCAACAAAACGGTCAAAAAGATAGGCGCTATCGTGCGGGCCTGGGCTGGCTTCAGGGTGATATTGCACCGAAAATACCGGGCGATCCTCCATGCGAATGCCGCAGTTGGAGCCATCGAACAGCGAGGTATGGGTTTCTTTCACACCTTTTGGAAGACTTTGGGAATCCACGGTAAATCCATGATTCATCGAGGTTATTTCAACCTTCCCGGTTTCAATGTCCTGGACCGGGTGGTTGGCACCGTGGTGGCCGTGGTTCATTTTGATAGTTTCGGCCCCCAACGCCAGCGCCAGCATCTGATGGCCAAGGCAAATGCCAAAAATCGGCAGCTCGGTCGTTTCCAGAATGGCGCGGATCATGGGCACTGCATATGCGCCGGTTGCCGCCGGATCGCCAGGCCCATTGGACAGGAAAATCCCGTCCGGCGCATGCGCCAGCACGTCTTCGGCGGTCGCTGTGGCCGGCAAAACCATCACCTCACAGCCGACCGAGGCCAGTGAACGCAGAATATTGCGTTTGGCACCGAAATCGAGCGCTACTACCTTGAAACGCGGCGCTTTTTGGCGTCCATAGCCCTCGGGCCAGGCCCAGCGGGTGGACATCGCGTCGAAACGGGCCACCGTTTACCT